>NZ_JBSHAM010000054.1:0-66606 GCF_053611505.1 Amycolatopsis sp. NPDC054798
GTGGGTGTATTTTTTTATCTGACATTTGGAGAAACTATTCTTTCCGTGCTGGGTCTTGTGGGTGTGCCTCTTATATTTAACCCACAAGGAGCCCTTCACGGACAGGGGCCGGGACGGCACGGATGGTCAGGAAGCCGAGCGGTTCCCGGGCCAGCCGGGCGTGGCGTTCGGGATCAACTGAAGCGGAGGCCTCAGGTGGCCGGCCCTCGCGCAACTGCTCGATCAGGAACCCCGCCTCGCGCAGTTCCTCGCAGGTGCGTTCCAGCGGAGCCAGCCAATACCGCACCTTCCAGCCGCGGCTCCAGACCTCCTCGACCACCCGGACGTCGAAGTAGTTGCCGCCGTGCCGAAGCCAGTCGCCGGTCGGATGCTGCCTCGACAGCACCAGCGCACCGTCCGGCCGCAGCACCCGGCGCAGTTCGCGCAGCGCGCCCACCCGGTCGTCCACGTACTCCAGCGCGAGGGCGAACAGCACCTGGTCCACCGACGCGTCCGGCAGCCAGGTCAGCGGTTCGGCCAGGTTCTGCACGCGGAACTCGCCTGAGGGCACCCGTTCGCGGCTCAGCTCGACCATGCGCGGGCTGAGGTCGAACCCGGTCACCCGCGCGCCGCGTGCGACCAGTTCTTCGGCGTAGAGGCCCGGACCGCACGCGGCGTCGAGGACGTGTTGTCCGGTGACGTCGCCCAGCAACTCCAAGCAGGCCGGACGGTCGTAATGCGCGTTGTAGAACCCGTTCTGCGCGTGGTCGAGGAATTCGTCGGCGAACACTTCGTATTGCGGAAAGGAACCCACTGCATCGCTCACCCGCGCCAGTCTGCCCGCGCGGGCGCGTTCAGCCGAGCAGTTTTCCGGGGTTCAGGATCCCGGTGGGGTCCACCGCGGACTTGGCCGCGCGCAGCACGTCCAGCCCGATCCGGCCGATCTCCGCCTCCAGGTACGGCGCGTGGTCGACCCCGACCGCGTGGTGGTGGCTGATCGTCCCGATGCCGGTGATCGCCTCGCACGCCGCCGCTTTCGCGCGCCGCCATTGTCCGACGGGATCGCGGTCGTCGCGCGAAGTCAGCACGGTGAAGTACAGCGACGCACCGGTTTCGTAGGCGTGCGAAACGTGGCACATCACGATCGCCCGGCCCAGCGAGGCCACCAAAGCCGCCCGCACCGCGTCGTGCAGTTCGTCCAAATTGGACCAGTAGGCCGCAGTCTCCAGGGTTTCCACGCACACCCCGAGATCCAGCAGCGCGTCCCGCTGGCGCGGTCCGGAGAACCGGCCGTGCCGCCACGATTCGCCGAGCACCTTGCCGATCCGCAACGCACCCGAACGCCGCAGCATCGCCGACGTCCGCCTCCGCCGTCGCGCGACGTCGCCTTCCCAGCCGACGATCAGCAGGCACGGGTTCTTGATGCCGCGCGCCGACAGGTACGTCTTCAGCGCTGCGGTCTTCACCCCGGCGTTGAGCGAGAACGACACATTCGTCTCGTCCACATCGGACAGCCGGGTGACGTCCGCCAAAGCGTGGTCCTGCGCGAGTTTCCGCACCGCCGCCGCGCCGGCGTCCCAGCCGTCGACGATCCAGCCCTCGTAATGCCGCTGCTCAGGCAACGGCCGGACCCGCAGCGCGACCTCGGTGATCACGCCGAGCGTGCCTTCGCTGCCGATCGCGAGCTGCCGCAGATCCGGTCCGGCCGCGGACGCCGGCGCGACACCGAGCCGCCACTCGCCCTTGGGGGTGGCCAGCCGGACCCCGGCGACCATGTCCTCGAACCGGCCGTAGCCGGACGACGCCTGCCCGGCCGACCGCGTGGCCGCGAATCCGCCGATGGTCGCGCGCTCGAACGACTGCGGCACGTGACCGAGCGTGTACCCGTGCGCCGCGAGCAGCCGTTCCGCCTCCGGGCCGCGAACGCCAGCCTGCAGCACCGCGATCCGCGACACCGGGTCCACCGACACCAGCTCGTCGAGCCGCACCAGGTCCAGGACCACCACCGCCGCCTTGTCCCCGCGCAGCGCCGCGACCCCGCCGACCACCGAGGTGCCGCCGCCGAACGGGATGACGCCGATGTCGTGCCGGACGCAGATGTCCAGCACCGCCTGCACCTGGTCCGGGTCGGCGGGCAGCAGCACCGCGTCGGGCACCGGCACCTCGTCGCCCGCCCGCGCGTGCAGGAGGTCCAGATAGGACAGACCGCTGGCACGGCCGAGCCGTTCCTGAGGATCGACCAGCACGTGGTCCGCGCCGAGAAGTTCCTCGAATTCGGTACGGACGGGCACAGTCAGCGCGGACTCGGCGACCGGACCCGGAGCGCCGGTTTTCCCGCCTCGATCCGGGCCGACCTGGCCGATACGCTGGCCAAGCCACCGGACCGCGCGCTCGGGCAGTCCGGCCGAGGCCCCGGCCTCTTCGGTCCACGAACGCCGGATGCGGTGGTTGATGAGATCGCTCACGACTACAGTGTGACACATGGACGTCAAACGTCACTCCCGACCGGGAGCGGCCCCCTCCGCACTCGCGGACGCCCGAAGCCGCCCGACCTCGGCCCGAGTCGCCGACGACGAGCTTCTCGACGCCGCGCGCCAGTGCGTGCTCGCGGTCGGCGTCCGCCGCACGACGCTCGCCGAGATCGCGCGAACCGCGCAGGTCAGCCGCATGACGGTGTATCGGCGGTTCCCCGATGTGCGCAGCGTGCTCGCCGCGCTGATGACGCGCGAGTTCAGCGGCCTGCTGCAACGCGTGAACGAGACCGGCGACCACGCGGCGCACGCCCGCGACCGCATCGTGCACCTCGCGGCGGCCAGCGTCGGCGCGCTGTCGGCCGATCCGCTGTTCCGGACGCTGCTGGACGTCGACGCCGAACTGGTGCTGCCCTACATCGTGGAGCGGCTCGGAGCGACGCAGCACTTCGCTGAGCAGGTGCTCCGGGGCCTGCTCGAAGAGGGGCACCGAGACGGCTCGGTGCGCTCCGCCGAGGTCGGCGCGCAGGCGCGATCGGTGTTGCTGGTCGTGCAGTCGTTCGCGTTCTCGCTGCGCCCGGCCACCGCCGACGTCGACGAGGCCGCACTGCTCGCCGAGTTCCGGCACCTGGTCGAAGCGGGGTTGAAACCATGAGCACCGGATCACTCAACGCGCGCCGCCGCGAACGCGAACTGTCCCGGCTGGTCGACGGAGAACGGGTCGACGTACTCGTGGTCGGCGGCGGTGTCACCGGCGCGGGCATCGCGCTCGACGCAGCCGCACGGGGGTTGTCCGTCGCGTTGGTGGAAGCGCACGATCTCGCGTTCGGCACGTCGCGCTGGTCGAGCAAGCTCGTGCACGGCGGATTGCGGTACCTCGCCAAGGGCGAACTCGGGCTCGCGCACGAAAGCGCCGTGGAGCGCGGGATTCTCATGACCCGCACCGCGCCGCATCTCACACGCGCCATGCCACAGCTTTTTCCGCTCTATCCCGGCACTTCCGCCGCGCAACAGGCTTTGATCGCCACCGGGCTCCGGGCTGGCGACGGGTTGCGCCGAGCCGCGCGTACGCCGTCGTCCGTGCTGCCTGGACCGCGGCGCATTCCCGCCGCCGAAGCGCTGGCCCTCTCCCCCGGCCTCGCTCCCGCCGGACTGCGCGGCGCTCTGCTGGCGTACGACGGCGCCCTGGTTGACGATGCCCGGCTGGTGGTCAGCATCGCCCGCACGGCGGCTTTGCTCGGCGCTCGCATCCTCACGCGTTTGTCGGCGGTTTCCTTGTCCGGCAACGAAGCCCGGGTTCGTGACGGCTCTTCGGAATACACGCTGCACGCACGGCAAGTCATCAATGCGACCGGCGTGTGGGCGGACACTTTGACTGATTCCGTCCAGCTTCGCCCTTCCCGCGGCTCGCACCTGGTGCTCGCGCCGGACACCATGCGGGTCGGAGCCACGTCGGTCAACATCCCGGTTCCCGGCGAGACCAACCGGTTCGTCTTCCTGCTTCCGCAGCTCGACGGACGAGTCTACTTAGGACTCACCGACGAACCGGTGTCCGGCGGCGTGCCCGATGTCCCGACGGTTCCGGAGTCCGATGTGGACTTCCTGCTCTCGACAGCTTCTTCGGTCCTGAACCACCCGTTGACCGCCGCGGACGTGATCGGCTCGTACGCGGGGTTGCGGCCGCTCGTTTCCGGTTCCGCCGGACGCAGCGCGGATCTGTCGCGCAAGCACGCGGTGATCACCGGCTCCGACGGCGTGCTCACCGTGGTCGGCGGGAAGCTGACGACGTACCGGCGCATGGCCGAGGACGCCGTCGACGCTGCTCTGACGCACGCCGGGCTGCCTGCTGGCCCTTCGCGGACCGCGAAGCTGCCGCTGCTCGGTGCCGCACCGCGATCCCGACTGTCGCTTGTGGACGCTCCGGCGCGGCTGGTGGCCAAGTACGGCACCGAAGCACCCCGCGTGGCGGCACTCGGCGAACTGGAACCGGAATTCGCCGCCCCGCTTTGCTCGGCAACGGAAATCACCGCGGCCGAAGTGGTGTGGGCCGTCCGCCACGAGGGCGCGACGACTGTCGAGGACGTCCTCGAACGCCGCACCCGGCTGGCCCTGGTGCCCGCCGACGCCGAAGCCGCCCGCGAGCGGGTGGCCGAGCTGGTGGAGAAAGCACTGGCCGGACTCGGCTGATCCCCTAACCCCAATGTGGCATTGGGTGCGTCAGACGCACCGAACGCCACATTGAGTGCGTCGCACGCACCCAATGCCACATCGGGGTGGGCTACCGGCAAGGCAGCTTGACGGGTCGTTGGGTTTTTGCAACAGTGCGGTCCATGAGCCCGGTGCGGCGTGGCAAGGAGCTGCCGATCCACAACCGGCTGCCGGTGCTGCGCGCGGAGCGCGGGATGAGCCGGGCGGAACTCGCCGACGCGGTCGAGGTCAATCCGCAGACCATCGGGGCGCTGGAGCGCGGGGATCACTATCCGAGCCTCGACCTGGCGTTGCGCATCTGCGCGGTGTTCGGCCTGCCGGTGGAGTCGGTGTTCAGCCGCGCGGCGTTCGCGGACCAGGTCGATCGGGAGGGGGACGCGTGACGCTGGAGATCGACGGGATCCGCAAGCGGTTCGGCACGAAAACGGCGCTCGACGGCGTGAGTTTCACCGCGGCTCCGGGCGAGCTGTTCGGATTCGTCGGCAGCAACGGGGCGGGCAAGACCACCACGATGCGGATCGCGCTGGGCGTGCTGGCCGCGGACGCCGGCGAGGTGCGGTTCGCCGGGCAGCCGGTCACGCACGACACCCGCGCGCGGATCGGGTACATGCCGGAGGAACGCGGGCTGTACCCGAAAATGAAGGTCCTCGACCAGCTCGTCTACCTCGCCGAATTGCACGGTCTCAGCACCAACGACGCGCACCGCGCCGCCGAATTGTGGATCGCGCGGCTCGGGCTCGGGCCGAGGCGCGAGGACGACATCCAGAAGCTCAGTCTCGGCAACCAGCAACGCGTGCAGCTCGCCGCCGCGCTGGTGCACGATCCGGCGCTGCTGGTGCTCGACGAACCATTCTCCGGCTTGGACCCGCTCGCGGTAGACGTGCTCAGCGGCGTGCTGCGGGAGAAGGCGGCGACGGGCGTGCCGGTGGTGTTTTCCAGCCATCAGCTCGACCTCGTGGAGCGGCTGTGCGACCGGATCGGCATCATCCGCGACGGCCGGATGGTCGCGGTCGGCACCGTGGACGAGCTGACCCGCGACGCCGGGCGTCGACTGGTCGTCACCGCACCGAACGCGAATCCTGGTTGGGCGGCAACGGTTTCCGGTGCCCGTGTGCTCGACAACCACGGCACCACGACCGTGCTGGAGCTGTCGCCGAGCGCCGACGACCAGGCCGTGCTCGCCGCCGCGCTGGCCACCGGCCCGGTGACGGAATTCAGCCACCGCCGCCGTACTCTCGCCGAACTGTTCCGCGATTCGGTCGCCACGCCGGGAGCACCTCGATGAGCCGGATCCGTCCCGCCCGCGCGGTGCGGCTGGTGGCCAAACGCGAACTCAACGCACGGCTGCGCACCCGGTCCTTTGTGATCAGCACCGCGGCGATGCTGGTGCTGTTGCTGGGTTACATCGCCCTTCAGGCGTTCCTCGCCGGAGACCGGGAGACGACTCGGGTCGCGCTGGCCGGGCAAGCGCAGGGCATCGCCACGCAACTGGCGAACAACGACCGGCAGCTCAAGATCGTCCCGGTACAGTCCGAATCGGACGGTTTGGCTCAGGTCCGCGACGGCAACGTCGACGCGCTCGTCTCCGGCAGTGCTTCCCGGCCGAGGGTGATCGTCAAGTCCACTTTGGATCCCCGGCTGCGCACCGCGCTGGACAACATCGCACAGCAACAGGTGCTGGACGCTCAGCTGTACGCCGCGAACCTCGACCCGGCCGCCGTGCACCAGGCGGTCTCCGCCACCCACGCCGACGTGCAAGCTCTCGAACCAGTGGATCCGCAAGCCGGAACGAAACTCGTGACCGGGATCGTGGTCGCGATTTTGCTGTACCTCAGCATCATGACCTACGGAATGTTCGTCGCGCAGGGCGTGGTCGAGGAGAAGTCCAGCCGAGTGGTGGAGATTCTGCTCGCGACGGTCCGGCCGGTGCACTTGCTGCTGGGCAAGGTCGTCGGGCTCGGCCTGGTCGGACTGGCCCAGCTCGCGATACTCGCCGTGGCGGGTTTGGTGGCAGGCGCCGTTTCCGGAGTGTTCTCGATTTCGAGCGTCGCGCTGGGGACGCTGGGCTGGGGACTCGTCTGGTATCTGCTCGGTTTCCTGCTCTACGCCATGCTGTACGGCGCGGCCGGCGCGCTGGTGTCGCGGCAGGAGGACACGCAGGCGGTGGTCGGGCCGGTGAATATCGCGCTGGTGATCGGGTTTGTCGCGGGGATCAACCTGCTGACGCAAGCGCCGAACGGGGCGGCGACGAGGATCGTGTCGTTGATTCCGTTGCTGTCGCCGATCCTGATGCCCGCACGGATTGCGCTGGGGGCGGTTGAGCCTTGGGAAGTGGCGCTGTCCTTGGTGCTGACGGTGGTGCTGATCGCAGTGGTCACCTGGGCGGGGGCGCGGGTGTATCGGAACGGGGTGCTGCGGGTCGGCAGCCGGGTGCGGCTCGTGGACGCGTTGCGGCGTTAGGACACGCGGCTCGGCGTGGGATCCGCGTGGTAACTCTGGTTGACCTCGATCAGCCCGTCGAGCGCGGACCGTGCCTCGGCGAGGCGATCGTGCCGTCTCGCACCCGGTGCCCGCCCTGTCGGGACCATGGTGACCAGCGAGAAGACCGTCCTGTGAGGACAGTCAGGACCCGTTCTGGCGACCGGATACCGAAACCCACGCGGACCCCACCAGCGCAGCACTACGACCCCGTGATCGCCCCGTACCGCTGCAACGCGACCTGCCGCTCCTCCGCGTGATCGACAACCGGAGCCGGGTACTCCTCCGGACGCTCCTTCAGCACATGCACCGCTTTCCCTTCCACCCCACGCAATTCCGGCACGTACCGGCGCACGTAATCGCCCTGCGGGTCGAACTTCTGGCCCTGCGTCGTCGGGTTGAAGATCCGGAAATACGGCGCGGCGTCCGTCCCGGAGCCCGCGACCCATTGCCAGTTCAGCTGATTCGACGCCAGATCGCCGTCCACCAGGTGCTTCATGAAATGCCGGGCACCCCACCACCACGGCAGATGCAGGTCCTTCACCAGGAAACTCGCCACGATCATCCGGACCCGGTTGTGCATCCAGCCCTCGGCCAGCAACTGGCGCATTCCGGCGTCGACGATCGGGTAGCCGGTCCGCCCCTCGCACCAGAGCGTGAACATCTCCTGTGCGATTTTCCCGGTGTCGTAACGCATTCCGTCGAATCGGCGGTCGTAGTTCTGCCGAGCGGTTTCCGGCCGGTTCCACAGGACGTCAGCGTGGAACTCGCGCCAGCACAGCTCGGAGCGCAACGCCTGTGCGCCCTCGGATCGTTTTCCGGACAGGTCGGCCAGCATCGTCCGCGGGTGGATGGCTCCCCAGCGCAGATAGGGCGAAATCCTTGTGGTGCCGGAATGATCCGGACGGTCGCGTTCGGCAGCGTAATCCGCGAGGCCGTCGGAAAGAAAATCCTGCCAAACAGCCAACGCGGCTTCCTCCCCCGCTGGCGGCAGCTCGCACTCCACCTCCGGGGTTTTCGGCAGCGAAGCCGAAGAGGAAGGCTTGATCCAGTCCACAATAGACGCGTCGGTCTCCGCAGGACGAGGCCAGCCGTGCTGCGCCCAAGCGCGATAGAAGGGGGTGAAGACCCGATACGGGGTGCCGTCCGGCTTGGTGACCCGTCCTGGCGTCACGGCGTACGGAGAACCCGTCTCCACCCACTGAATTCGATGCTCCGCCAACGCGGAAGCGACAGCTTCGTCGCGCTTTCGCCCGTATGGTGCGGTATCCGCAGAGACGTGCACCGCCGCCGCCCGGATCTCCCGCGCCGCGGCGACGACTTCCCGCACCGGATCGCCATAGCGCACCATCAACCGGCCCGACAACGCTTTGTCCAGTTCCCGCAAGGAATTCAGCAGAAACGCGACCCGCGGCGAACCGGCTGGTTTGAGCAGCCGGTCGTCCAGCACGTACAGCGCCAGGATGTGCTTGCTGTGCTTGGCCGCCTCGAACAGCGCGGCATGGTCTCGCAACCGCAGGTCCCGGCGGAACCACAGTACGACCGGCGCTTCCATCGTCATGCCGCACAACGATAAACGCCCCGCCGCGCGAAAGCACGGCGGGGCGTTTCACCAAGCAGAGGCTCAGCGCTCCGACATCGGGGTGTAGTCCCGGGAGGCGTGGCCGGTGTAGATCTGCCGCGGGCGGCCGATCTTGGTCTGCGGGTCGTTGATCATCTCGCGCCAGTGCGCGATCCAGCCGGGGAGCCGGCCGAGCGCGAACAGCACGGTGAAGAACTTCGTCGGGAATCCGAGCGCCCGGTAGATGAGACCGGTGTAGAAGTCCACGTTCGGGTACAGCTTGCGCTCGACGAAGTAGTCGTCGGAAAGCGCGGTCTCCTCGAGCTTCTTGGCGATGTCGAGCAGCTGGTCGCCGCCCTTGAGCTTGCCGAGGATCTCGTCCGCGGTGTTCTTGATGATCTTCGCGCGCGGGTCGTAGTTCTTGTAGACCCGGTGCCCGAAGCCCATGAGCTTGACACCCTGCTCTTTGTTCTTCACGCGGTTGACGAACGTCGCGACATCGCCGCCGTCGTCGCGGATGCCCTCGAGCATCTCCAGCACCGCCGCGTTCGCACCGCCGTGCAGCGGGCCGAACAGCGCGTTGATGCCCGCCGAGATGCTGGCGAACAGGTTCGCCTCGGACGAGCCGACGAGCCGCACGGTCGAGGTGGAGCAGTTCTGCTCGTGGTCGGCGTGCAGGATGAACAGCAGGTCGAGCGCCTTCGCGATGTCCGGGTCGACCTCGTACGGCTCGGCCGGGAAGCCGAACGTCATCCGCAGGAAGTTCTCCACCAGGCCCAGCGAGTTGTCCGGGTACAGCAGCGGCTGGCCGACGGACTTCTTGTACGCGTACGCCGCGAGCGTCGGCACCTTCGCCAGCAGGCGGATGGTGGACAGCTCGACGTTGGGCTCGTCGAACGGGTTCAGCGAGTCCTGGTAGAAGGTCGACAGCGCGGAAACGGCGCTGGACAGCACCGGCATCGGGTGCGCGTCGCGCGGGAAGCCGGAGAAGAACGCCTTGAGGTCCTCGTGCAGCAGGGTGTGCCGCTGGATCCGCTCGGTGAAGTCGGCCAGCTGGGCCTCGGTCGGCAGCTCGCCGTAGATGAGCAGGTAGGACACCTCGATGAAGGTGGACTTCTCCGCCAGCTGCTCGATCGGGTAGCCGCGGTAGCGCAGGATGCCCGCATCACCGTCGATGTAGGTGATGGCCGACGACGCGGCGCCGGTGTTGACGAACCCGGGGTCGTAGGTGATGTACCCCGTCTGCGCCAGCAGCTTTCCCAGCTCGATACCCGGCGCGCCCTCGACCGGGTTGACGACCTTGAACTCGTGCTCGCCACTCGGCAGGCGCAGCGTCGCGGTTTCGCCGCCGGACTGCCCCGCATTCGTCGCGTCGGACATGCAGGTCCCTCTCACGTTGGGCACGGGACGGCGGCGTCTGCGGGTTCCGCAGTAGCCACGTGTTCACGCGAGGAAACACGCGCCTCGCTGCACACCGCCCCGCTGGGTATGAATTCACCACTACGCTAGTCGAAGGGTGGGTCAGTCCGCACTCGCTGCGTTGCCCCAAAAGGCCCCATTGGGACCAGGTTCACACGGTGGCCGCCATATCCGCGACAGTCGGCGGCTCCGCTCCGCTGCGGGAGACCGTGATCGACGCCGCTTTCGCCGCATAAGCAAGCGCTTCGGTCCACGCGCCGGCGTCGAGTGCGGCCAGGTCGCGCACGGTGCGCTCGTGCAGCCAGGCCAGCAAAGCGCCCTGCACGGTGTCGCCGGCGCCGATCGTGTCCGCCACCGCGACTTTGCGGGACGGGACGTGTGCCAGCTCACCAGCCGAAGTGATCACAGACAAGCCGTCCGCGCCCCGGGTGAGCACGACGGCGTCCACACCGGACTCCACCCACGACTTCGCGGCGGCCACCGGGTCCGCTCCCTCGGCGAGCCACTCGGCGTCGTCGTCGGAGATTTTGAGCAGCCGCACGTCCGGCAGCCACGACGCGAAGCGCGCGCGATAGGCCGCCGGATCGGTGATCAGCGCCTCCCGGATGTTCGGATCGAGCACAGTCAGCGTCCCACGCGCGGATTCGCGGCGCAGAATTCGCTCGTACGCGCTCGCGCCGGGTTCCAGCACCATGCCGAGCGTTCCGAGCGACAGCGCGGTGGTTTCTTCCGGCAGCGCACCAGGATCGGAGACCAGCCGATCGGCGGTTCCCTCGACGTAGAACGTGTATTGCGCGGCACCGCGTTCGTCGAGCGCCACGACGGCGAGCGTCGTCGGCTCGTCGCCGCGCTGCAGCAACGAAGTGCCGACGTTCGACGCGGAAAGGCGATCCACCAGCGCGACGCCGAACCGGTCAGTGGAAATCCGGGACAGGAACGACGCAGGAACACCGAGCCGGGCCGCCGCGAGCGCGACGTTGTACGGCCCGCCGCCGAGTCTCGGCAGCAGCGCGCGCAACCCACCGTCCACAGTGGAATCCAACGGTTCGCCAGGAACGAGGTCGACCAGCGCCTCTCCACCCACCACGATCACAAGCGGCGAGTGTAGAGGAACCGGCGCTGACAATTCCTGTCCGCGGACGGACAAATCAGTTCTTGTCGAGTCCGCCGAGCAGAAGTTCGCCGAGCGCGGTGAACGCTTCCGCGTCGGATACATCGGTGCGGCGGCCGAGCACGCCGGTCTGAATGCCTTCGATGATCAGTCCGGTCATTTCGGCCACGAGCCGCGCGTGCACGTCACGGAACACCCCGTCGGCGACGCCCTTGTCGATGAACGCGCGGATCCGGCGCGCGGCGGCACGGCTGTTGAGCTGATAGGTGTCGCGGGCGGGCGCGAAGGCGGCGATGTCGGCCATGAACTCCGGCGACGCCCGGTTCAGATGCTCGGAGACGCCGGAAAGGTACTCGCCGATCAGCTCGCGGGCGTCGTCGATGCCCGCGATCCGCTTCTCCAGGCGTTCGGCGGCGTCGCGGAAGAAGTGCGCGACGACCTTGACCGCGAGCTGTTCCTTGCTCGGCGCGAGCGCGTACAACGTCGACTTCGAGCAGCGAAGCCGGGCAGCCAGGTCGTCGAGTGTGAAACCGGCGAAGCCCTCCGCCAGGAACAACGCCTCGAGGTCGCGCAGCAGCGCCTGCTGCCGCGCGGTAGGCCGGCGACGGGCTTCAGGGGTGGACATCACGTCACTATCTCCTATCGATCAGGGACAGTCCCGCTCCGCATACGGTACTCTCCATCATCCGTCAGTACTGTTTTCAGTACCGCCGTCTGGGAGGAAGCCATGCCGGTCGACCGTCTGCTGCCGACGCCGGAGTCCGAGGACCTGCTCGCACTCGTCACGGAAATCGCCCGTGACGAGCTGAAACCGCGCGCCGCGGCCGGCGAGGAGGCCGAGGAGTTCCCGCGCGACCTGTTCACGCTGATGGGCAAGTCCGGCTTGCTGGGCCTGCCGTACTCGGAGCGCTGGGGCGGTGCCGAGCAGCCGTACGAGGTCTACCTGCAGGCGCTGGAGGAGATCGCCGCCGCGTGGATGAGCGTCGGCGTCGGACTGTCGGTGCACACGATGTCCTGCTATGCCCTCGCGAACTACGGCACGGAAGAGCAGCAGGACCGCTGGCTGCCGGACATGCTGGGCGGCTCGCTGCTCGGCGCGTACGCCCTGTCGGAAACGCACGCCGGTTCGGACGCCGCGGCGCTGTCCACCCGCGCGCGGCTGTCCGAGGACGAGTACGTCGTCAACGGCACGAAAGCATGGATCACCCACGCCGGGGTCGCGGACTTCTACACGACGATGGTCCGCACCAGTGACGACGGCGGCCACGGCATCTCGTGTCTCCTGGTCGACTCGTCGACTCCGGGTCTCTCGGCCGCCCCGCGCGAGCGGAAAATGGGTCTCACCGGGTCCCCGACGGCGCAGATGCTGTTCGAGGACGCCCGCGTCCAGGCCGACCGCCTCATCGGCGGCGAGGGTTCCGGGCTGAAGATCGCGCTGGCGTCGCTCAGCTCCGGCCGTCTCGGGATCGCCGCGTGCGCGGTCGGCCTGGCGCAGGCAGCGCTGGACGAGGCCGTGGCGTACGCGAAGGGCCGCACGCAATTCGGCCGCCCGATCGTGGACTTCCAGGGCGTGGAGTTCTTGCTGGCCGACATGGCAGCGACGGTCGAATCGGCCCGCGCGACGTACTTGGACGCCGCTCGCCGGCGCGACCGCGGCCTGGACTTCCAGCGGCAGTCGTCCATCGCGAAGCTGGTGGCGACGGACGGCGCGATGAAGGTGACGACGGACGCGGTCCAGGTGCTCGGCGGGGCGGGCTACACGCGGGACTTCCCGGTGGAGCGGTACATGCGCGAGGCGAAGGTGCCGCAGATCTTCGAAGGGACGAACCAGATTCAGCGGATGGTGATCGCGCGTTCGCTGAAGAACGCCTAGTCGTCCTGGTTGTCGTAAGCCGCGCGGGCGGCGTGGACGCGGCCCGCGTTGGCTTTCGACCAATCCGCGATCGCACCGGTCAGTGCGCCGATCTCCAGGCCGAGGTCGGTGAGCGCGTACTCCACTCGCGGCGGGATCGTCGGGTAGATCGTGCGGCTGACCAGCCCGTCGCGTTCGAGGTTGCGCAACGCCTGGGTGAGCGATTTCTGCGTCACCCCCTCGACGCGGCGGCGCAGCTCGGTGAACCGGAGCGGCCGATCGCAGCTCCGGAGCAGGCCGAGGACGTAGAGCGTCCATTTGTTCGCCAGCACGTCCATCACGGTGCGCGACGGGCACGCTTTCGCATACTTGGTATCCATTAGGTACCTATAGATCGTTGGGGTGCCTTCTTCCCAAACGATACCGGCGGCGAGCAGGATCGTTGGATGATCTTGGTTACCGGAGCTACTGGCAAAGTGGGGCGAGAGGCCGTTCGGCTGCTCGGGGACGTTCGGACGCTCGTCCGCGCCCCAGCGGGCGGTGCCGATGAGGTGGTCGGCGATTTCGACCACCCGGGCACCCTCGACGCGGCTCTGCGCGGTGTCGACACCCTCGTGCTGATCGGCCCCGCGGTGGCGTCGCAGACCACGGTGCTCGATCGCGCGGCCGCGCACGGGGTGCGGCACGTTGTGCGGGTGACGAACCACAAGGCGTTCACGGATTCGCCTGTCGCGCGGCGGCGGGAGCATGGGCGGATCGATGCGCATCTCAAGGCTTCGGGGATGGCGTACACGCTGCTCGCGCCGAACTTCTTCATGCAGAATCTGCTGGCGCTGGCACCGGAGATCATCGCGACCGGCGGCTTTTCGCAGTCCGCGGGGGACGGCCGGATCGGGATGATCGACGCCCGGGACGTCGCGGCTGCTGCTGCCGCGATCGCTGCGGCTCCGGAAGAGCATGCGGGGCGGACGTATTTGCTGACTGGACCGGAGCTGGTCACGTTCGCCGATGTGGCGCGGGAATGGGCTTCGGCGACGGAGTCTCCGGTGGAGTATCGGCGGATCTCGACCGAGGAGCACCGCGCGGCGATGGAGTCGAACGGGGTGCCGGAGCCGGGGTCGAACGCTCAGGTTTTCTCGCTGCTGGC
The DNA here is from genome assembly GCF_053611505.1 of Amycolatopsis sp. NPDC054798. Taxonomy (NCBI): domain Bacteria; kingdom Bacillati; phylum Actinomycetota; class Actinomycetes; order Pseudonocardiales; family Pseudonocardiaceae; genus Amycolatopsis; species Amycolatopsis sp. NPDC054798. The sequence continues at coordinate 14,227 of NZ_JBSHAM010000054.1, forward strand.
ACAGGGGGACGGGGCCTGGTTGAGCGGGGATTTCACTGCGGTGACCGGGGGCGCGGCGCGGGGGTTGCGGGAGTTCTTGGCGGACCAGGTTGGCGGAAAGTGTCGTACCCCTCGCTTACCGTGAGCGGCATGGACACCAGGACGCTGCCGCGGCAACTGCTTTCGATCAAGGAATACCTCGCGCTAGGCGAGGTCGAGCCAGGATTTACCGAACTCGTTGAAGGCCGTCTGGTGTTCTCGCCGAGCCCGGGCGCACGGCACAACCGCGTGACGTACGCACTCGCCTCCCAGCTGCACGAGCAACTATCGGATGACTTTTACGTGGTGCCGAGGGTCGATATCGACCTTGGCCTCGCACCGGACGGGGCACCGGGTTTCTCCCGGTGCCCCGATCTCCTGGTCGCCACGTCGGCCGCGATCGCCCGCACTCGCGAAGAAGATGTCCTCCGCGCCGAAGACCTCGTCCTGGTGGTCGAGGTCGCCGCGCCGGATTCGAAGCGCACCGACTACGTCACGAAGCACAAGGAGTACTCCGACGCCGGAATCCCCTTCTACTGGATCCTCGACCTCGACGACCCGGTCTCGCTCGTCGCCTGCCGCCGAGCCGGGAAGCTCGGCTACCAGGACGCCTCGGCGGTCACGGGAAAATTCCGCACCGCCGAGCCGTTCCCGTTCGAACTGGACCTCGCCGCTTTGCTTCGTTGATACGGCTAGCTCAACCAAACCTCAGCGAGTTTCCCGATACCGCCGATCCGCCGAAACACCCTCGCCGGTCGCCTCGTCGAAGTGGTAGACCTCCCGCCCCCGCACGAACACCCGCATCGCGCGGTTCATCACGTCCAGCGGGTCGCCCGACCACAGCACCACGTCCGCGTCCAGCCCCGGCGTCAGCGTGCCGATGCGGTCGTCGAGCCCGAGCATCTGCGCCGGGTGCAGCGTCAACGCCTTCAGCGCGGTCTCCGGGTCGAGACCGTCCTTCACCGCCAAAGCGGCCTGGTACACCAGGAAGTTGATCGGAATCACCGGGTGGTCCGTCGTGATCGCGATCTTCACCCCGGCCCGCGCGAGAATTCCCGCTGAGCGCAGCGTTCGGTTGCGCAGTTCCACCTTGGACTTGGTGGTGAACAGCGGGCCGAGGATCACCGGGATGTCGCGTTCGGCCAGCAGGTCCGCGATCAGGTGGCCTTCGGTGCCGTGGTTGATCACCAGTTTGTAGCCGAACTCGTCGGCCAGCCGGATCGCGGTCACCATGTCGTCGGCGCGGTGCACGTGCTGGTCCCAGTACAGCTCGCCGTCCAGGACCTTCGCCAGCGTTTCGTTGGTCAGGTCCGTTTCGAACGGCTTGCCCTCCGCCAGAGTGTGCTCGCGCTTCGCCTGGTAGTTGCGCGCCTTCGTGAACGCTTCGCGCAGGATCGCGGCGACGCCGAGCCTCGTCGAGGGCGTCACCTTCTTCTCGCCGTAAACCCTTTTCGGGTTCTCGCCCAGTGCGCTCTTCACGCTCACCTGCTCGGCGAACGTCATGTCCAGAATGGAGCGGCCCCACGTCTTCACACCGATGGTCTGCCCGCCGATCGGGTTGCCCGACCCCGGTTTGATCACCACGCTCGTGACGCCGCCGGCCAGCGCGTCGTCGAAACCCGGTTCGTACGGGTCGATCCCGTCGACCGCCCGGAAGCGCGCGCCGTTCGGGTCGGTCATTTCGTTGGTGTCGTTGCCCGACCAGCCTTCGCCGTCCTCGTGCACGCCGAGGTGCGCGTGCGCGTCGATGAAGCCCGGCAGGACCCAGCTGCCGGACGCGTCCACCAGTTCCGCGTCCTCCGGGACCTCGACGTCGGCCTCAGCCCCGACGTGGGTGATCCGGCCGTCTTCGATGAGCACAGTGCCGCCCTCGATCGGAGCGGCGCCGACGGGGACCACATAGCCCCCGACAATCGCCTTGTAAGCCATAGTTTGACACGCTAACGAACTCGCCCGGGTTCGCGCACCCGGGGTTTTTCCAGGTGCACCAACTGATAGTCCGCTTCCGGCGACCGGTGCGTCTCGCGGTAGCCGAGCTTTCCGTACAAATAGAGCGGCCCGGCCGAACGTTCGCCGGTGAACAGCCGGAACACCGTCACCTCCGCCGGGGTCGCCTCCTCCGCGGCCGTCAGCAGCGCGGTACCGAGTCCCTCGCCTTGGCGATCCGGTGCCACGACCAGCCGGCCGATCTCGCCGACCGGACCGGCCACTCGCATCCGCACGCTCGCCACGAGCCTGCCGCCGTCGCGGTGACCCCAGACGGTGATCGACGGGTCGGCGATGGCCGCGCGCACGTCGTCGAGGGTGTCCAGCAGCGGCGGCAGGTCGAAGTTGTGGTGCGCCCGCGCCTCGGTGAGGTACGCCGCCTGCTGCAAGGTCAGCAGCTCACCGGCGTCGGCGCTGGTCAGCGGCTCGAGTTTCACGGGACCCGGATTCCCCAGCTGCCCGTCCATGACGTGGCCGGTTCCAGTTCGATCAGGTCGGTGCGGGTGTTGAGCGCGTCCGCCGGGCAGGTCATCGGCTCGATCGCCACCGCGCGGCCGCGGCCGGTCAGGTCGTCCGGCGTGAACACCTGCACCCAGCGGAAGTCCGGGCCGGTCCAGACCAGCAGCTGGCGGTCGCCGTGGGACAGCACGTGGTGGTAGGTGCCGTCAGCGGCGAGTTCGAGCCCGCCGAACGCGGTGTCCAGGTCGACGCCTTCGAGCAGCTTGCCCGAACGGAAGTCGTACTCAGTGCCCTCGACGTCCTGCTCGTCCGCGTACGGCATCTGCTGATCGCCCTCGTACGGCCGGACCCGCGTGGCGGGCAGCGTGAGGGTCAGCTCGTCGGTGGGCGCGTCGCCGATCCGGAAGTACGGGTGGGTCCCGACACCGACGCCGATCGGCTTCTCCCCCTCGTTGCGGATCTCGTGTGTGACGACGAGTTCGCGCGGCTGCAGGTCGTAGGTGATCGTCGCGCGCAGCGGGACCGGCCAGCCGGGCTGCGCCTCGACGTCGACGGCGAGCGTGATCGACGTTTCGGCGTGCTCCAGCAGCTCCCATTCCCGGTGCCGGGTCAGGCCGTGGATGGCGTTGCCGCGCGCTTCCTCGGTGATCTCCAGCTGCTGCTCTTCGCCCTCGAACTCCCACTTGCCGCCCTTGGTCCGGTTCGGCCACGGCAGCAGCACCTGGCCTAGCCCCTTCGGCGGCTTCTCGTCCTCGGCGAACGTCTCGACGTACGGCACTCCGCTGATCTCGAACGCGCGCAGCCCGGCACCGATCTCGGTGACGACGGCGCGCGCGTTGCCGCGGGTGATCTCGAACTGCTCTCCGGTGGGGTTCGCCATGGCGCTGAGGTTACCGATCCTCCCCGCCGCGCGGGCACACCTCGAAACTAACTAGACCGGTCGTCATAGTTTGAGCTACGGTGGTCGCATGGTCAACCGCACCGACACGCGCCGCCGGATGCTCGAATCGGCGGCTGAGCTGTTTCGCACCCAGGGCTACCACGCCACCGGGATGACGCAGCTCGTGTCCGAAAGCCGGGCCCCGAAGGGCTCGCTGTACTTCCATTTCCCCGGCGGCAAGGAACAGCTGGCCGCCGAAGCGGTCCAGCTTTCCGGAGAGCGGCTGGCCGGGCAATTCCGCGAAATCACCGCCGGCGCACCGGATCCGGCCACCGCCATCGACCTCATTGTCACCGCACTGGCCACCTCCCTGTCCGAATCGGACTTCCGCTGCGGCTGTCCAATCGCGACAGTCGCGCTGGAAGCCGCTGACAGTGAGCCGATCCGCGAGGCCTGCGACCAGGGTTACGAAGGCTGGCTGCGCGACATCTCCGCTTACTTCACCCAGCACGGCCTGCCCGAGGAACGCGCTGCTTCTCTGGCGACGATCGTGCTGTCCGCGATTGAAGGCGCACTGCTGCTCGCGCGCACTCGGCGGGACATCGCGCCGTTGCAAGCCGTCGCCGCTCACCTGCACACCACCGTCGAACGGGAGTTCGCCTAATGCGCGTACACCACTTCAACTGCGGCACCATGCGTCCGATCGGCGGCAGACTGGTCGACGGAAAACCCGGCCTGCTGCGCCGCGCCACCCTCGTCTGCCACTGCATGCTGGTGGAAACCGGCACCGGGCTGACGCTGATCGAAACCGGGATGGGTTCGCCCAGCGTCACCGACGCGGCGCGCTGGCTCGGCCCGCGGTTCCTGCGGACGTCGAACCCGATGGCGGACGAAAGCGAAACCGCGCTGAGCCGTATCCGCGCGCTGGGCTTCGACCCCGCCGACGTCCGCGACATCGTCCTCACCCACCTCGACCTCGACCACGCCGGCGGTCTCGTCGACTTCCCGCAGGCGCGCGTGCACGTCTACGGCAAGGAGCTCGACGCCTACCGCGCCGGAAACCCGCGCTACCGCGATGTCCAGTTCCGGCACGGTCCACAGTGGAAGTCCTATTCGGACGCTGGCGACAGCTGGTTCGGTCTCGACGCGGTCCGCGAACTGGACGGAGTCGAGGGCGTCGCGCTCGTACCGCTCGCCGGGCACACCGCCGGACACGCCGGCGTGGCTGTCGACACTGGGTCCGGCTGGGTGCTCAACGCGGGCGATGCGTATTTCTTCCACCAGGAGATCGACGCCGACCCCTATTGCCCGCCCGGATTGGCTATGTTCGAACGGCGGGTCCAGACGCTGCCCGGGCCCCGGCGCGAGAACCAGCGCCGGTTGCGCGAGCTGCGCCGGGACCACGCCGACGAGGTGACCGTGTTCGCCTCGCACGACCTGACCGATTTCGTCCGGCTCAGCGAGAGGAGCACAGTATGAAGGTGCACCACCTCAACTGCGGCACGATGCGCCCGCTCGGCGGCAAGGCGCTCGACGGCCGTCCCGGGATGCTGCGGCGCAGCACGATCGTGGCGCACTGCCTGCTCGTGGAGACAGCCGACTCGCTCGTGCTGGTCGATACCGGGTTCGGCACCCGCGGCGTCACCGAATCACGGCGCTGGCTCGGCGGCCCGTTCATGGCGATGGTCGGTGCGAAGCCGACCATGGAGGAAACCGCCGTGGCGCAGATCCGGGCGCTGGGCCACGATCCCGCTGACGTCCGGCACATCGTGATGACCCACCTCGACGTCGACCACGCCGGTGGTCTCGCCGATTTCCCCGACGCCACAGTGCATGTCCGCACCACCGAGCGCCGCGCGGCGGGAAACCCCAAGAGCTTCCCGGAGAAAACGCGCTACCGCGCCGAGCAGTTCGCCCACAGTCCACTGTGGAGCACGTACGACGAGGCTGGCGAAAAGTGGTTCGGCTTCGACGCAGTGCGGCCGTTGCGCGGTCTGCCGCCGGAAATTCTGCTCGTCCCGCTGCCCGGTCACACGCACGGCCACTCCGGCGTCGCGGTCGACACCGGTGACGGCTGGCTGCTGCACGCCGGTGACGCGTATTTCTTCCACGGCGAAGTCGCCCCGGTGAGCCCGCACTGCCCGCCGGGCATGCGCGTGTTCGAGGCGGTCAACCAGATGGACGGCTCCGCTCGCCGCGCCAACCTCGCCCGGCTGCAGACCCTCGCCCGCGAACACCAGGACGAGGTCTCGGTGTTCAGCGCGCACAGCCCGGTGGAATTCCAGGCGTTGCGCAGGAATACCCCGCAGCCCTTCCCCGGTTGAGCATCTGCATGACGCGTATCCGGTACGTCGGCGGCCCGACCGCCCTCCTCGAGTACGGCGGGACCCGCCTGCTCACCGACCCCACCTTCGACGGCCCCGGCGACTATCCGATCGGCACCCGCAAGCTGGCGAAAACTGTCGGCCCGGCGGTCACCGCGGCGGAGGTCGGCGCGGTGGACGCGGTGTTGCTTTCCCACGACCACCACCCCGACAACCTGGACGCGGCGGGGCGAAAGTACGCGCTCGACGCCCCGCTCATCCTGTCCACCGCCTCGGCCAGGGAACGGATCGGCGACCCCGTCCGCGCGCTGGCCAATTGGGAGTCGTACGACCTCGGCGGCGTCCGCATCACCGGGGTTCCCGCGCAGCACGGGCCCGACGGAAGTGAGCATCTTGTCGGCGAAGTCACCGGTTTCGTGCTCGAAAGCGAGGGCCAGCCGACCGTTTACGTCAGCGGGGACAACGCTTCTCTCGACGTGGTGCGCCAGATCGCCGAACGCTTCGACCGGATCGACATCGCCGTCCTGTTCGCGGGCGGAGCCCAAACCCCGCTGGTCGGCGACGCTTACCTCACGCTGCCCAGCGACGGCGCGGCTGAGGCGGCCAGGATCCTGAACGCGCGTCAGGTCGTCCCGCTGCACTTCGAGCATTGGGCGCATTTCACCCAGGGCCCGGACACCCTCGGACCGGCTTTCACGCAAGCCGGGCTCGTGGACCGGCTGCATCTGCTCAAGCCAGGAGAACAGGTCAGCTTCCAGTAAGGACAAACCCTCCGTCCACAGTGATCACCTCGCCGGTGACGAAACCGTTCTCCATCAAGTACACATTCGTCGCCGCGATCTGCTCGGCCTTGCCGACCGCCTTGGTCAGCGTTCGTTCGGTGAACGCGGCGACCATCGCGTCCAGCTGTGGTCGCGGAAGGCCGTCCCACATCGGCGTGCGGATCGGGCCCGGCCGAACCGTGTTGACGCGGATCGGGGCCAACTCGACGGCCAGGCCACGGGCCAATCCCTCGATCGCGCCGAGCGAACCAGCCGCGAGTGCCGCGCCGGGCATCGGGCGGACGCCGATGATCCCGGACGTCAGCACGATCGAACCGCCCGGCCGGAACCGGGGCGCGGCGTGCTTGACCGCGGCGACCACGCCCCAGTAGCGGACGTCGGACCGGCTCATGGCCGCATCGAGCGACAAGTCCGCCAAAGGCCGCTGATCGAGCGCGTCACCCGCGGTGTACACGAGATGGTCCAGTGCGCCGACGTGCTCGAACAGCGCCGCGATGTTCGCTTCGTCGCGTACGTCGGTGACGAATCCTTCGCAGCTGTCCGGCAATTCGGCGAGCGCCGCGTCCAGCCGTTGCTTGCCGCTCGACGCGATCGTGACGGACGCGCCCGCCTCCGCTGCGGCTCGGGCGGTCGCCAATCCCATGCCCGAGCTGCCGCCGATGACGACGACCCGCTGGTCAACCAAAGACATGAGCGGTCCCTTCAAGGTTGATGACTCAGTGAGACATCAACAGTAGCAGTGATGACCCACTGAGTCATCACTGTTAAGATCTCTGCATGCCGCGCTGGGATCCGGAAGCCAAGGAGCGGCTCCGCGCGGCCGCGTTGGAGCTGTTCGCCGAGCACGGCTACGAGAACGCCACGGTCACGCAGATCACCGAACGCGCCGGGCTGACCCGTCGCACGTTCTCGCGCTACTTCGCGGACAAGCGCGACGTGCTGTTCGCCGGATCGGAGCGGCTTCCGGACGCGATGGCCGACGCTGTCCGGCGCGCCGATCCCGAGCTTCCGCCGTTCCCAGCGCTGCTGACGGCGTTGGTCGAGGCTGGCGATTTGTTTACTGGCCTGGTTTCGCACGCCGCACAACGACGAGCGATCATCGCGTCCAGCCCCGAGCTGCAGGAACGCGAGCGCACGAAACTGGCGGCCGTCACCGAAGCAGTCGTCGGAGCGCTGCGGGAACGAGGCGCGACCGAATCGAGTGCGAAGATGCTCGCGCAGGTCGGCATCGCGGTCTTTCAAACCGCGTTCGAGCGATGGACCGACCAGCCCGGCGACCCGGATTTCGCCGCGCGGGTGCAGGAGGCGGCAGCCGAACTCGCCGCGCACCTGACCTCTTGATCAAGCCTCCTCGCGCACCAGCGTCGAATCCTCCAATTCCGCTTCCGCGGCCTGCTTCGAGCGCCCGGTCATCCGCAGCACCAGATAGACCGCGACGAGCACGACGAAGAACGGGATCCCGAACTTCCACGCCGGGTCGAGACCTTCGATCCAGAACGTCGAAACCAGCACGGTGGCCAGGAAAGCGATCACCACGACGTTGACCACCGGCGCGCCCCACAGCCGCACTGGCGACGGTGGCAGCCCAGCGCGGCGACGACGGATCCGGAAGGCCAGATGAGTCGCCAGAATGATCATCCACACCACGAGCGCGGCGAAGATCGAAATGCCGAACAGCACCAGATACGCGTTGGAATCGGAATTCTTCGACAGGATGGTCGCGATCACCAATCCCGCAGTGGACAGGACAAGCGCGTTGCGCGGTACTCCAGACCTGGTCAGCCGTCCCGCCCAGGCCGGGGCGAAGCGGTGCTCAGCAAGGGAATGCAGCATGCGCGTGGTGAGATAGAGATTGGTGTTCGCGCTCGACAACGCGGCGGTCAGGACCACGAAGTTCATGATCGTCGCCGCTGCCGGAACTCCGGCGGCCTGGAAGACGCGGACAAACGGGCTGGCCGTGATTGAGCCGCCTTCGCCGGTCACCGTCCACGGCACTACCAATACGACGATGAGCATCGCGGCGACGTAGAAGATCGCTAGCCGCACCACCATCGCGCGGGCGGCACGCGGGATGTCGCGGGCCGGGTTTTCCGATTCGGCCGCGGTCACCGAAACCACCTCGGTGCCGATGTAGCTGAACAGCACGAACACCATGGCCAGCAACAGCCCGGACAGGCCGTTCGGCAGGAACCCGCCGCCCGCGGTCAGATTCGCGAAACCGGGAGCGGGAGCCTTCGGCAGCCCGAAGAACACGAGAATCAGTCCGAGCGCGACGAACACCAGGATCGCGCAGACCTTGATCATCGCGAACCAGTATTCGAACTCGCCGAAAATGTGCACCGCCGCACCGTTGACGACAATCACCAGCAGCGAGAACACCGCGACCGGCACCCACAACGGAATCTGCGGCCACCAGAACTGGACGTACACGCCGGCCGCGATCGTCTCGCCGCCGATCGCGATCACTTGCATGGCCCAGTACGCCCAGCGCACGACGAACCCGCTGCCGGTGCCGAGATACTTCTGCGCGATGCTGCCGAACGCGCCCGCGGCCGGGTGCACTACCACCATTTCGGCCAGCGCCCAGGAAATCACCAGCGCGACGAGTCCACAAAGGACGTAGGCGAGCACCACCGCCGGTCCCGCGTGCGAGATCGCCAGGCTCGATCCGAGGAAAAGGCCGGTGCCGATGGCCCCGCCGATTCCGATCATCGTCAACTGCCTGCCGCGCAGCCTGCGCTGCAACCGGTGCGGGGACGGGGACTCGGCCATGTCTGCTCCCTACTGGCTCGCCCGGTACTCGGCGATCGCCGCGACGACGGCGTCGAGATCGGACTCGTCGTTGTAGTAGTGCAAGGACATCCGCAGCACGTCGCCGCGGGCACTGCACACGATCCGCCGCCCGGCGAGGAACGCCGCCAGCGCGTCGGGATCCCGGTCCAGCAGGGCGACGAGCGGACCGCGCCGCGCGTCGTCCAGCGGGGACCGGAGCTGTTCCCCCGCCTCGAGCAACCGCTGCTGCAGCTGCCCGGCCAACCCTCCAATGTGGTCACGCACCCGATGCGCGTCCACCTGGTGCACCAGCTTCAGCCCGGCGACCGCGCCGTAGGCGGACGGGATCGACGGCGTCCCCGTCTCGAAACGGCGAGCGTGCTGGGGATAGTCGAGGTGCCGCGGGTCGAATTCGAACGGGTTCGTCCGGCCAAACCAGCCGGTCAGCGGCGGCGAAACCTCGTCGCGCAATCCCGGCCGCACATAGAGGAACGCGATCCCGGAGATGCCGAGGAGGTACTTCAGACTTCCGCTGACGAGATAGTCGCAACCGAGTTCGGTGACGTCGACCGGTTCGACGCCGAGGCCCTGGTAAGCGTCGACAAAACTACGGGCACCGCGTTCCCTGGCCAGCGCGGCGATTTCGCGCACGGGGAACCGCAAACCGTTGGCGTAGCTGACCAACGGGACGGACACCAGCTGTGTCCGCTCGGTGATGAGCGGCGCGTAATCCTCGGTGTCGACCAAACCGTCGTGGTGCTCGACGAACCGCACGTCCGCGCCGCGACCCTGCTGTGCCAGCCAAACATGGCCCAGCGACGGGAATTCCAGGTCGGTCGTAACAATTCCCGGCCGTTGCGACCACGCCTGCGTGGACGCGACCTGATACGCCCCTTCGGACGCGGACGGCACCACGGCGATGTCGTCGGTGTCCGCGCCGATCAGCTGGGCAAACAAGGTCCGCGCCTCGGCGACCTTCACCATCCACTTGTCCCACGGCGCCCCGTGCTCGCGGATCGTGTGCTGGAACTCGAAAAGCTCCGCGGTCAGCGCGTCCGAAAGCGCGCCCTGGCTGCAGCTCGCGAGATGCACCGAGTCGGCGAAGGCAGGGAAACGCGCCCGGAAAGCGGCTGGGCTGGGCTGGTCGGTCACGACACTCCGTTCCGTAACTGGCGGGCGAGGCCGCGGGACCGGTCCGTTCGCCACCGTAACGGCGCGAGCACGGTGCGTCGATGCTCCGTCCGGCGGCCATGCTCCGCTGGACGCCCTGGTCGAGACTCCGCGTTCACCCTGACTGATCTCTGGCAGCTATTCCGTCAGTGCTGCTGAAACCGGTACTGTAGATAGGGCCTTCCGCGCTGTCAACGACCGTCAAGGATCCGCAATAGCGCGCCCCGCGACCGAGAGGACGCACCGATGAGCATCCCCGCCGAAACCGCGGTCGACCAGCTCCTGACCCAGCTGGCGCAGGGCCGGCTCCAGGTCGTCGACCTCACCAACAAGCTCAGCGCCACCACGCCGACCCTGCAGCTGCCCGAACCGTTCGCGAACCTGATCGACTTCAGCCTCGAACCGGTCAGCGAGTTCGACGATTCCGGACCGCTGTGGCGGCACAACAACATCCACACCGGCGAGCACATCGGCACCCACCTCGACGCACCGCGGCACTGGATCTCCAACCGCGACGGCGCCGACGTTTCGGAACTGCCGGTCGGCAGGCTGATCGGGCCAGCGCACGTCCTCGACGTCTCCGCGCGCGTCGCCGACGATCCGGATTTCCTCTTGGAGATCGACGACATCCGGGCCTGGGAAGCCGAGCACGGGCCGTTGCGCTCAGGCGGCTGGCTGCTCGTGCACTCCGGATGGGACCAGTACGCGCAAGACCGCGACGCGTTCCTCAATTTCTCCGACGGGGCAAGCCACACTCCCGGAATCTCCGCCGCCGCAGCGAAATGGCTCGCCGAAGAAACGCCGATCGCCGGGTATGGCGTGGAAACCGTCGGCATCGACGCCGGGAACGGCTTCGCGCTCGACCCGCCGATGCCCGCGCACCACCACCTGCTCGGCGCGGACAAGTACGGCATCACCTCATTGCAGAATCTCGGCTCGCTGCCGCCGACCGGTGCGCTCGTTGTCGTCTGCCCGCTGCCGATCGTCGGCGGGACCGGCAGTCCGGCGCGGGTGCTCGCGGTGACGCCGGGAGACCAGTCGTGAACGTCGCGCAAGCCGCCGGGATCGCGTTGGCCCGCTTCGGCGTCCGCAAGGCGTTCGGCGTGGTGGGGAGCGGGAACTTCCACTTCACCAACGGCTTGATTCAGGGCGGGGCCGAGTTCGTCGCGGCCCGGCACGAGGGCGGCGCGACCACGATGGCCGACGCCTACGCGCGATGCAGCGGCGAGGTCGCGGTGGTGTCGGTGCATCAAGGCTGCGGACTGGGCAACGCGACTACCGGGATCGGAGAGGCAGCGAAGAGCCGGACTCCGCTGGTGATCGTGACCGGCGAGGCGACCGATCCACTGTCGAACTTTCACATCGACCAGGACGCGCTCGCCCGGTCTGTCGGAGCGAGCAGCATCCTGGTTCGGTCAGCGAAAACCGCGCTGTCCGATGTACGACGCGCGTTCACCCAAGCCCGACGCGACCGGCGGACTGTCCTTTTGCGACTCCCCCTGGACGTGCAGGCGGACTCGTTCGACGAAGGCCTTCTCGACGAGCTGACCGCCATCGAGCCACTGCCGCAACCGCGCGCCGCCGAGGCGGACGTACAAGCGCTCGCTTCAATCCTGCAAAGCGCGCAGCGTCCGGTATTCCTTTGTGGACGCGGTTCTCGATCCGCCCGGACCGAACTGGTCGCGCTGGCCGACCGCTGCGGCGCACTGCTCGCCGAGGGCGCGGTCGCGAAAGGACTGTTCACTGGCGAGCCGTGGGCGATCGGGGTGTCCGGCGGATTTTCGTCTCCGTTGACGACCGAACTCATCCAAGGCGCGGACGTCGTAGTCGGCTGGGGTTCCGCGCTCAACGACTGGACCACCGCGCACGGCCGGTTGCTCTCGCCGGAAACAACTCTCGTGCAGGTCGATCTGGAATCCGCCGCACTGGGCCGGAACCGGCCGGTCGACCTCGGCATCGTTGGCGACGTCGCCGGTACCGCTCTAGCGGTGGCCGCACTCATCGACGTCCACAGTGGATACCGCAGCGATCAGCTCAAGGCTCGGATCGCCGCGGAAATCCGCTGGCACGACAACGAATACGAGGACGCCGGAACAGCCGACGTCATCGACCCGCGCACGCTGTCCGCCGCGCTGGACGACCTCATTCCGGCCAACCGGGTCGTCGGCGTCGATTCGGGTAACTTCATGGGCTACCCCACGATGTACCTCGACGTCCCCGACGAGAACGGCTTTTGCTTCACCCAGGCGTTCCAGTCGATCGGCCTCGGGCTGGCCACCGCGATCGGCGCGGCACTCGCCCAGCCGGACCGCTTCCCGGTCGCGGCGTGCGGCGACGGCGGTTTCCTGATGAGCATCGCCGAACTGGAAACCGTCGTACGACTGAAGCTGCCGATGCTGATCGTGGTTTACAACGACCACGCCTACGGTGCCGAGGTGTATTTCTTCGAGCCCGGCGGCCATCCGGCCGACACGGTGACCTTCCCGGACACCGACATCGCCGCCATCGCCCGCGGTTACGGCTGCGACGCGGTCACAGTCCGCGCCAAGGAAGATCTCGACGAGGTGGCGACGCGGGTGTCCGCCGGACTCGACCGTCCGCTGGTGGTCGACGCGAAAATCGCCGGGTTCAGCGCTTGGTGGCTTCAGGCCGCGATGACGCACCACTGAGCGCCCGCTTCACCAGGAGGTTCACCACCCACAACAGGATGCCGACGGCGAGCAGGATGCCGGCCACCCGGTAATCCTGCGCCGGGCGGCCGGACAGCGGGCTCACCAGGTACAGGCAGAACACCGCGGCCAGCACCGGGACTACCGTCGGTGCGCGGAAATGCTTGTGCGGCACTTTGTCCTTGCGCAGCACCAGAAGCGCGATATTGACGACGGCGAACACCACGAGCAACAGCAGCGCGGTAGTGCCGCCGAGCGCACTGATGTCCACAAAGGACACCAGACCGATGGCGATGACGCTGGTGAAGATGACCGACACCCACGGCGTCCGGCGAGTCGGGTGCACGCGGCCGAACACCGGCGGCAGGACGCGTTCGTTCGCGAGACCGTAGAGCAACCGGCTGGCCATCAGCATGTTGATCAAGGCGGAATTGATGACCGCGAACAGGCCGATAGCGGAGAAGATTTCGCGCGGGAACCCCGGCGCGCCGACATCGAGCACCTTCAGCAGCGCGTCGCTCTTCGCCCCGGCCAGCTCCGCGGCCGGGACGAGCAGGGACGACGTCACCGAGACCAGGATGTAGATCGTCGCGGCGATGACCATGCCCCACAGCATCGCGCGCGGGAAAATCCGCACCGGGTCATGGCATTCCTCGGCCATGTTCACCGAGTCCTCGAAGCCCACCATCGCGAAGAACGCCAGCGACGTCGCCGAGGAGATGGCGACGAGCCACGTCTTGTCCGCGGTGTCGATCTCGATCAGCCGGGACGGTTCGCCGTCCCCGTTGAGCACCGCCCACACGCCGACGCCGATGATGATCAGCAATCCGGACAGCTCAATGCAGGTGAGGACCACGTTGGCCTTCACCGATTCGCCGACGCCCCGGAAATTGATCAACGCCAGCAGGATCACGAACGCGATGCCCACCAGCACCGTCGGCAGCTTCACGAACGCCGCGAGATACGTCGCGCCGAACGCCACCGCGGCCGACGACGCGGAGGTGATCCCGGAACACATCACCGCGAACGCGACCATGAAGGTCAGGAACGGCACCCCGAACGCCTTGTTCGTGTACAGCGCCGCACCGGCCGCGCGCGGGTATTTGCCGACCAGTTCGAGATAGCTGAACGCGGTCATGAACGCGACCACGAACGCCAGCAGGAACGGCAGCCACAACGCGCCGCCGACGCGTCCGGCGACCTGCCCGGTCAGTGCGTACACGCCGGTGCCGATGATGTCGCCGACCACGAAGAACAGCAGCAGTTTGGGGCCCATCACCCGCAGCAGCGCCGGCTCGGCGACCTTGGATGTGCCCTCGCTCACGTCCGTCATGGGCGGTTAGTGTGCCTTGTCCGGCCCCGTACGGAAAGCCGGTGGTCAGGCCTTGGCGACCGCTGTGTGCACGAGCGGGGTCATCATTTCCTTGGTCATCTTGACCGGTCCGGTGTAGTTGACCAGCACCGGAACCCCGTTGGACACCTTGGCCGCGGCGAGCGTGGCGGTCTTCTGCTCGTCGGTGTAGAAAACGGCGCCGTCCGGGAAGCCCGGCACGTCGACCGCGCCCGGCTTGGCCTTCTTGATCGCGGCGATCATGTCGGCGGGCTTGGCCTTGCGCCCCTCGTAGCGGGTCACCGCGAGCGCGCCGGCGGTCTTGCCTTCGACGACGTATTCGCAGCTCGTGGCCTTGCCGCCGTTGCTCGGGTTGTCGTGGGCGGGCCCGGCCTTCGAGGTGACGCTCGGGATCTTGATCGCCTTGCTGACGTCGTCGGACGGCAGCAAGGAGCAGGGGTCCGCTGCCTTCGCGGCGGGCGCGGACGAGGAGGGCACCGGAGCCTTGGACGAGGGCGGCGCGGCGGCCTTCTGCTCACCGGACGAGCAGGCGGTCAGAACAGCGGCGGCGGAGATCAGCAAAGCGATCGGATATGCACGCATATCGGGCATGCTATTCCGATTGGAGTAACACGAGTGTCAGTGGCCCTCTTCGAGCGGCGCCCGATACCGCCAGAACCCGGGCAGCACGGCCAGCGAAGCCACCACCAGCACGATCACCAGCAGCCCGCCGCCGGTCGCCGCGACCCTGGTCCCCCACGTCGCCGCGGACCAGCCGTGCGTGAGGTCGGCGATCCGCGGCCCGCCCGCGACGACCACGGTGAACACGCCCTGGAGCCGTCCGCGCATCTCGTCAGTGGTCGCGGTCTGCAGGATCGCCTGCCGGTACACCGAGCTGACCATGTCCGCCGCACCGCCGAGCGCCATGAAGATCACGGCCAGCCACAGCGAATGCGCGAGCCCGAACGCCGCCATCGCCGCGCCCCAGCAGCAGATCGCGATGACGACCGCCGCGCCCTGCCGCTGCACCCGGTGCAGCCAGCCGGAGAACAACCCGATCAGCATCGCGCCCGCGGGCAGCGCGGCGTAAAGCATGCCGAGCGCCGGACCGCCGCCGGGCGGGTCGCCGAACGTCCGCTCGGCCATCTCCGGGATCAACGCGCGCGGCATGCCGGCGACCATCGCGATAATGTCCACGACGAACGACGCCAGCAGCACTTTTTGCTGAGCCAGATAACGGAATCCGTCGATGACCGAGCCGATCCCTGCCGTGCGCTTCCCCTCGCCGAGCGGCGGGATCGAGGGCAGCCGCCACACCGCGATGAGCGTGATCGCCAGTGCGCAGACGTCCACCAAGTACAAAGTGGACAGTCCGATCACCGGGATCAGCGCCCCGCCGAACAGCGGCCCGAACACCGCGCCGAACGTAGCCATCGTGGTGTTGAGCGCGTTCGCCGACGGCAGGAGCGAAGCAGGCACCAGCCGCGCGACCACCGCGCCGCGAGTGGGCATGTTGATCGCGAAAAACGCCTGGTTCACGGCGAGCAGCCCGAGCACGAGCCACACCGAATTCATCCCGAGGAACGCCTGGAGCCACAGCAGCGCGGAGGTGACCGCGACGCCGACGTTGGTGACCAGCAGCAGCTTCCGCCGGTCCACCGCGTCGGCGATCGCCCCGCCCCACAGCCCGAACACCAGCAGCGGGACGAGCGCGACCGCACCGGTCAATCCGACGTAACCGGACGATCCGGTGATATCGAAAACCTGCTTGGGCACCGCGACCGCGGTGAGCTGCGACCCGACCGCGGTGACCGCGGTGGACATCCACAGCCGCCGAAACGCCGGGATCTTGAGCGGACGAGTGTCGACGACGATGCGGCCGAGGAGCTTGCGAGCCCCGCTGCGGGGCGGGCGTATCCCCGGTTCTGAAGTCACGAGCTATCAGCTTAGTTGTGCTAACGAAGCTGGCGCAGGTGATTTTCCCCGCAGACCGGCGGGATGGTTCGCTGGCGGGCCAGAGGCCAGCTGAGCGATAACCAGCACTGGACTTGGCTGAGCGACAACCGGGCCCGGACGGACTGGCCGAGCCACGACCGGGATCGGGCTGGCGGACAGCTCAGAGCGCCCCAATGCCACATTGGGTGCGTCAGATGCACCCAATGTGGCGTTCGGTGCATCCCACGCAACAAGCGCCGCATTCGCCGAACCGCTCAGTACAGCGCCCCCTGCCTCAGCCGGAGCCCATCGGCCCCCTCGCCTTCCCCGCGCAGCAAGCACCCCAATGCCACATTGGGTGCGTCCCACGCACCCAATGTGGCGTTCGGTGCGTCAGATGCACCCAATGCCACATTGGGGTCGCCCCACCGCCCTCGGCCCAGCCCAACCCGGCGCGGCCCGGCGAAACGAAACGCCGCCCCCAGGCCAAAGCCCAGGGACGGCGTCCGAGAACAACCGAAGATCAGGGAGCCAGCCGCTCCACGTTCCAGCCGTCGTGGGTGCGGTGGAAGCGGAGGCGGTCGTGCAGGCGGTCCTCGCGGCCCTGCCAGAACTCGACGAAGTCCGGCCGGATCCGCCAGCCGCCCCAGTGCGGCGGGGCGGGGATCTGCTCGACGTCGGCGAAGCGGCGTTCGATGTTGCGCAGGGCGTTGTCCAGCGCGCGCCGTCCCTCGACCACTCGCGACTGCGGCGACGCCCACGCTCCCAGCTGCGAACCGCGCGGACGCTGGGCCCAGTAGGCGGCCGTCTCGTCCGCGCTGACCTTCTCGACCTCGCCGCGGACCGTCACCTGGCGGTGCAGCGGGTACCAGGGGAAGGTGGCCGAGGCGTAGCGAGTGGCGGTGAGGTCGTGGCTTTTCGCCGACGTGTAGTTCGTGTAGAAAACCACTCCGCGTTCGTCGAAGCCCTTGCACAGCACCGTGCGCGAAGACGGCCTGCCGTCGGCGTCAGCGGTCGCGAGCACCATCGCGTTGGGCTCCGCGAGTGCTTCGGACACTGCCTGGCTCAGCCAGTTTTCCAGCTGCTCATGCCAAGTGGCCGCGAGCGCCGTCTCGTCAAACGGCGCGCTGTTGTAAGCCACCCGCATCCCAGGCAGCCGCACGACCGCCTCGTCGATCTCCGGTGTCATCCGGCCCAACCTCCGTTACCCCTGGTGAGGGTGTCGAATCACGGCTATCCAGCGACGGTATTGGGTCGCCGGTCCCGGCGAAACCCACCGAACGGTGACTCCTGCCACGCCCGGCCCGCCACCGGTCCGCAATCCGGTGTTCACCTGCTGGTCCATGATCGATCCAGAGCCGAGGCGGTCACGACGTCCGGGGCCAGCGCGGTGATCAGCGTCCCGCCCGCGGCCAGCGGCGTCCGCGACCACCACGGGCCGGATTCCGCTGGCCCGCCCAAACCGCCGAACTCGATCTCCGTCACCAGCACCCGCTGTCCGGCCAGTACCGCGAGGCTCGCGTCCAGGGCCGTGTCGCCGACGGTTTGCGTCTGCCGCAGCGCCGGGACGCCTCCGCGAGTCACGTGCACTGTGGACGACAACTGGCCTGGACGTTCGCCCTCCCGGCCGAGAACGAGCACTTCCCGGGTGCGGAACCGGGCGTCGGCAGCCAGGTCGGCACGCAGCACCGCAACGTGCTCGGCGCGGGCGGTGACGACGGTCGGCTCCGGCAGGTACTCGAAAGAACCGCCGTCCTCGACGACGACCTCCACAGTGGACAAACTGGGCACCTCGCGCAGACCAGGCAACGCGAGGGTCGCCGCGACGCCCGACAGCTTCAGCTCCGCACCAGCCCCGACGTGGATCTCCAGCCGCAGCTCATCGCCGCCGAGCGGAGCCGTCGCCGAGTTGACCAGATGCACCACCGCGCCCGGCCCGCGCTGGCGACGCGGGACGAGCGTCAGCGGTGCCATCGACTTCAGTTCGCGCAGCGCGGTCCGTCCGCCGTCGAGAGCCACCGTCAGGCGGGCGTGTGCCTTCACCCCTGCCGGACCGGCACCAGCGAGCGCACCCAGCCCGCCACCGCCGGGGCGTCCGGAGTGTCCACTAGGGACTGGGTGAACACCGGCAGGTCGCCCCGCATGTGGTGGGCGTCCGAGGTCATCACGGTCAGGTCGGCCCCGACCAGCGGGGCGAGGTCCGTTTTGTTGATCACCAGCAGGTCGGCCGTCGTCACGCCGGGGCCGCCCTTGCGCGGCACCTTGTCGCCGCCCGCGACGTCGACCACGAAGATCTGGCTGTCGGCCAGTCCCCGGCTGAACACCGCGGTCAGGTTGTCGCCGCCGCTTTCCACGATGACCAGTTCCAGCCCGGGGAACTTCTCCTCCAGCCGTTCCACCGCGTCGAGGTTCGCGGTGATGTCGTCGCGGATCGCGGTGTGCGGGCAGGCCCCGGTCTGCACCGCCTCGATCCGCTCCGGGTCGAGGACGCCCGCCCGGCGCAGGAAGTCCGCGTCCTCGGTCGTATAGATGTCGTTGGTGACCACGGCCAGGTTCAGCTCTCCGCCCAGCGCGCGGCACAGCGCGGCGGTGAGTGCGGTCTTGCCGCTGCCGACCGGGCCGCCGATGCCGATGCGGTACGCCCGCCCGGCGGTCGGCGCGGCGTCGTAGTGATCCGGTTCGGCGGCGGTCGGGTCGAAGTTGACCGCGTGGAAATGCCCGTGACCGTGTTCAGCTGGCAAAGAGACGCACCTCTTCCTGATGATGCCGAGCGTGTTCCTCGGCGAACAGATCCAGCGCCGGCGACGCTGGGGCTGGCAAATCGGCCGGATCGGCTCCGGCGGTTTCGGCGGCTTGGCCACTCACCTCGCGCAACGGACCGGCAAGCCGCGCGACTACCGCGTTCACCGCGAACGGGTCCAGCCCGAGCAGGCGTACCGCCGCGCTCGCCGGACCGCTCACCGCGAGGTAAGCCACCGCGATGGCCGCGTCGAACGGGCTGCCGCCGCCGATGCCGACCAGCGCGCCGCTGATGATCGGGTGGTGCGGGCGCGGCGTTTCGGCGAGCAACTGGGACAGCGCTGGGGACGGCCACGCCACCCGTCCGGCTCGCGCGGTGCCCCGGCCTTGCGCCCGCGATGCTTCCCGTTGCGCGAGCGACGGCGTGCGGGCGTCGAGTTCCTGATCCAGCCGCCGCCAATGGCCGCTCTCGACGGCTCGGGCGGCGGCGTGCGCTGAGGCCGCGGCGAAGGCAGCGGCGAGCAAGCCCGCGGTACGCAACCGTCCAAAAAGGAACCCCGGCAAGTCGCGTTCGGACCGCACCAGTCCCCGTGCGGCTATCTCCTCGAAGCCGCCGGAATGCACGTGCCCGCCGCCCGGGAACCGGGAGTCGGCGAGAATGAGCGCGACCGGATCCATCAGAACAGGAAATACCTTTGTGCCATGGGCAATTCGGCCACCGGATGCGGTTCGATCAGCTCCCCGTCCACCCGCACCGCGAAGCTGTCCGGATCCACCCGCACCTCCGGTGTCGCGTCGTTCAGCACCATGTCCGCTTTCGTCCGGCGGCGGGTGTTGGCGACCGCGACCAACGGCCGGGAAAGGCGGAATCGTTCAGGCAAACCGGAATCCAGCGCTTCCGGGGCCACGAAATGCAGGCTGGAGGCGGCCGCCACCGCAGGCGCGGTGCCGAACATCGGCCGCGCGAGCACCGGCTGCGGCGTGGGGATCGAAGCGTTCGCGTCTCCCATCGCCGCCCATGCCGGGAAACCGCCTTTCAACACCACATGCGGGCGAATGCCGAAGAACTTCGGCTCCCACAACACAAGATCGGCGAGTTTGCCGACCTCGACCGACCCGATCTCAGCGTCCATTCCGTGCGCGATCGCCGGGTTGATCGTGTACTTCGCGACGTAACGACGGGCGCGCAGATTGTCCGCGGCACCGTCGCCGGGAAGCGCGCCGCGACGGCCTTTCATCACGTGCGCGGTCTGCCAGGTCCGGATGATCACCTCGCCGATCCGCCCCATCGCCTGCGAATCGGAACTCATCATCGAGATCGCGCCGAGGTCGTGCAGCACGTCCTCGGCGGCGATCGTGCTCGGCCGGATGCGGCTTTCGGCGAACGCGAGGTCCTCGGGCACCGACGGGTTCAGATGGTGGCACACCATCAGCATGTCCAGGTGCTCGTCGAGGGTGTTGACAGTGTGCGGCCGGGTCGGATTCGTCGACGACGGAAGGAAGTTCGCCATTCCGGAGACCTCGATGATGTCCGGCGCGTGCCCGCCGCCCGCCCCCTCGGTGTGGTAGGCGTTGATCGACCGGCCGCCGATCGCCTCCACAGTGGACTCCAGGAAACCGGCCTCGTTCAGGGTGTCGGTGTGGATCGCGACCTGCACGCCGGATTCGTCGGCGACGGTGAGGCAGGCGTCGATCGCGGCCGGCGTCGAACCCCAGTCCTCGTGCAGCTTGAACCCGCCGGCCCCAGCGGCCAGCTGCTCCCGCAACGCCTCGTGCCGGACGGTGTTTCCCTTTCCCAGCAGCAACACGTTCACCGGCTGACCGTCCATTGCGGACAGCATCCGGCCGAGGTTCCAGGCGCCGGGCGTCACCGTGGTCGCCTTGGTGCCCTCGTTCGGCCCGGTGCCGCCGCCGACCAAAGTGGTCAGCCCGGCCGCGAGCGCGGTGTCGACCAGCTGCGGGCAGACGAAGTGCACGTGACAGTCGATGCCGCCCGCGGTGAGGATCTTCCCGTTGCCCGCCAGCACTTCCGTGGACGGCCCGATCACCAGCGCGGGGTCGACACCGTCCATAGTGTCCGGATTGCCCGCCTTCCCGATGCCGACGACGCGCCCGTCCCGGACGCCGACGTCAGCCTTGACCACGCCCCAGTGGTCGAGGATCACCGCACCGGTGATGACCAGATCCGGCGCGCCCTCGGCTCGGGTGGCCATGCCCTGGCCCATCGACTCGCGGATCACCTTCCCGCCGCCGAACAGCACCTCGTCGCCGCTGCCGCCGGGGCCCATCGACCGGTCCTCGGTCACCTCGATCAGCAGGTCGGTGTCGGCGAGCCGGATCCGGTCGCCCGCGGTCGGCCCGAACAGTTCGGCGTAGCGGGCGCGGTCGATCTCCGGCATCAGAACTCCCCGGCGTATTCGGTGCGCAGCCCCGGCACCCGCCGGTCTCCGCTGAGCGGGACCAGGTCGACCTCGCGGTCGATGCCCGGTTCGAAGCGCACCGAGGTCCCGGCCGGCACGTCGAGCCGGTGCCCGCGGGCGGCTTCGCGGTCGAACTCCAGTCCGGGGTTGGCCGCGGCGAAGTGATAGTGCGAACCGACCTGGACCGGCCGGTCGCCGAGGTTGCGCACGCGCAGCCGCACCCGGGCCCGGCCCGGATTCAGCGGCACCGGGCCGTCGCCGGGAATGATCTCGCCTGGCCGCAAGAATTCCTCCTCAACCGATCGGTTCGTGCACCGTGACGAGCTTCGTGCCGTCCGGAAAGGTCGCTTCGACCTGCACGGACTCCAGCATTTCCGGGACCCCGTCCAGTACTTGCGCGCGGGAAAGCACGGTGCGCCCGCCTGCCGCCAGTGCACTGACCGTGCGGCCGTCGCGGGCGCCCTCCAGGACGTAGTCGGTGATGAGCGCGACGGCTTCGGGGTAATTGAGCCGGACACCGCGTTCGAGCCGTTTGCGAGCAACGTCCGCCGCGACGTGGACCAGCAGTTTGTCGCGTTCCTGCGGGCTCAGGTGCATGGCAAAGGTCTACCAGCCGACGCCGGACTCCGCCTGATTCGGAAACGCACTGTTTACCTGCCGGTCCGGGTCCCGGCCACCTGCCTGGACGGGAGAAAGTGGCGTAGCGGGCCCACCTGGGCTGAATCGTTCTCGTAATCGTGACCGAAACCACGACATCTTCCGTTGCCCCAGCCGGGCAAAGGGAGCATGGTTTGTCCCACCGTGCGATGAGGCGCGCAAGGAGCCAGCGTGTATCCCGTCCGCGCGTGCACAACACAGCCGGGGAAATGCGCATCGAAAGGGTTCGCGAAGAGTGACTACCTCCACGATCAGCAAGACCAACGAAGCCGACGACGGGTTCCGGCCTGGCCTTGAGGGCATCGTCGCGTTTCGAACCGAAATCGCCGAACCCGACCGGGACGGCGGTGCACTGCGCTACCGCGGCGTCGACATCGAGGACCTCGCCGGGAAGGTGACCTTCGGCGACGTATGGGGCCTCCTGGTCGACGGCCGGTTCGGGACCGGGCTCCCTCCCGCCGAGCCGTTCCCGCTTCCGGTGCACACCGGCGACGTCCGGGTCGACGTCCAGGCCGCGCTCGCCATGCTCGCCCCGATCTGGGGCTACCGTCCGCTGCTCGACATCACCGACGAGGAGGCGCGCGACCAGCTGGCCCGCGCTTCGGTGATGGCGCTGTCCTACGTCGCGCAGTCCGCGCGCGGCATCGGCCAGCCCGCGGTGCCGCAGTCGCGGGTCGACGAGGCGAAGTCGATCACCGAGCGGTTCATGATCCGCTGGCGCGGCGAGCCGGACCCGGCGCACGTCAAGGCGGTCGACGCGTACTGGGTTTCCGCCGCCGAGCACGGCCTCAACGCCTCCACCTTCACCGCGCGCATCATCGCCTCCACCGGGGCGGACGTCGCGGCGTCGCTGTCCGGCGCGATCGGCGCGATGTCCGGCCCGCTGCACGGCGGCGCCCCGGCGCGCGTGCTGCCGATGATCGAGGAGGTCGAGCGCACGGGTGACGCCCGCGCGCTGGTCAAGGGCATCCTCGACCGCAAGGAGCGGCTGATGGGCTTCGGCCACCGCGTGTACCGCGCGGAGGACCCGCGGGCCCGCGTGCTGCGCCGCACCTGCAAGGAACTGGGAGCCGAACGCTACGAGGTGGCCGCCGCGCTGGAGCAGGCCGCGCTGGCCGAGCTGCGCGAACGCCGTCCGGACCACCCGATCGAAACGAACGTCGAGTTCTGGGCCGCGGTGATCCTGGACTTCGCGAAGGTGCCGCCGCACATGATGCCGGCGATGTTCTCCTCCGCGCGCACCGCCGGCTGGGCGGCGCACATTCTGGAGCAGAAGCAGACCGGACGCCTGGTCCGTCCCTCGGCGAAGTACGTCGGCCCCGGCCCGCGCACGCCGTCCGAGGTCGAGGGCTGGAAGCTCGTCACCCAGATCTGAGGCCGCGAGCGCCCCAATGTGGCATTGGGTGCGTCAGATGCACCCAATGCCACATTGGGTGCATCGCATGCACCCAATGTGGCATTGGGGCGCTTCAAGCCCAGGCGTCGGTGGCGGCGAGCATCGCGGTGAGCTGGTCGACCAGCCAGCCGTCCAGGGTTTCCCGCGGAACGGTGCCTTCTTGAAGCCACGACAACAAAGCGCCCTCGACCACCGCGGTCCAGCAGCGCAGGGTCAGCAGCACCAACGGCGACGGCTCGGGAATCGCCAGCGCTTCCAGGATCAGCTCGACGGCACGGTTGCGGACCTCGTCGATCGCCGCGTCCGTCTCCGAAGTGGCGATGACCGAACCGCTGCGCAGCAACGCGACGTAACCCTCGCGGTAATGCGCGGCGACATCGACGAGACCGCGCACGGCCGCGCGCAGCCGTTCTTCCGGCGGGCCTTCTTCCAGCGTCGCGAGCCGGTCGACCAAACCGTCGGTGACCGTTCGCAACGCCTGCATTTGCAGTTCCCGCAGGCTCGGGAAATACCGGTAGAACAACGGCCGCGACACCTCGGCGCGCGCCACGATGTCGTCCACCGTGACCAATTCCGGGGCGCGGGTGCCGAACAGATCCAGCGCCGCCGCGATCAGGTCGTCCCGCCGGGCCTGTGCGGTCATCCGGCGCGGACGGCTCACGGCGTGACGTCCAGTTTCGCCGCCGCACGCAGCAAACCCGGCGTCAGCCGCGAAAGGACCAGCGCGACCTTCGCTTCCGGAGTGGACGGCTGGATCGCGACGTTCTTCTCCACCGCGCGCAGGATGTCCCGGGCTACTCGTTCCGGACCGAAATTGCGCCGGGCGTAGAGCTTCGACGATTCTTTCTGCCGCCGCTTCTCCTCGACCTCGTCCACTCCGACGAACTTGGTGTTCTTGGTGATGTTGGTGTTCACCAATCCGGGACAGACCGCCGTAACTCCGATCCCCTCAGAAGCCAGTTCCGCGCGCAAGCCATTGCTCAACGCGAGCACGGCCGCCTTCGTAGTGCCGTAAGCGGTGAGAATCTTGGACGGCAGATACGCCGCGGCAGACGCGAGGTTCACGATCTGCCCGCCCTCGGCGCGTTCTTTCATCATCGGTGCGAACGCGCGGCACCCGTGGATCACGCCCCACAGGTTGACGTCCACGACCTTCTCCCAGTCCTCGATCGTCGTGTCGAGGAACGGGCCGGACATGCCGATCCCGGCGTTGTTCACCACGATGTCCGGCACGCCGAACTCGTCGCGCACCTGCGCGGCGAACCGGGCGACCGCCTCGCCGTCCGAAGAGTCCACTGTGTACTCACCGGCGTCGACCCCGCGCTCCCGCACCAGTTTCGCGGTCTCCGCGGCCGAATCGCCGTTGATGTCGCTGACCACCACGTCCGCGCCCTCGGCCGCGAACGCCAGCGCAGTCTCCCGGCCGATCCCGCTGCCCGCACCGGTCACGACCACCAGGTGATGTGCGAAGCGACCGCTGCCGCCGCCGACCCGCGCACGGCGCAACGCCCGGGTTTCTTCGCCGGTTTCCACCGAAGCGATCAGCTCAGCCGCCGCGGAAGCGACCACCGCGGGTTTCGTCCGGGTGATCCAGTGCGAGCCGACCACTCGCCGGACGTGCAGATCCGGCACCCAGCGCTCGACCTCGGTCTGCAGCGGCGCGGTGACGTACGAATCGCCGGTCGGCGCGAGCACCTGCACCGGGATTTCCGCCGGACGCGGACGCGGCCGGGAAAGCCGCGGCCCCATGTTCGCCCGGTACAGCTTCAGGCCGTGCACCCCGTCCGACGTCTTGGGCGACGATTCGGCGGGCTCCAGCTTCCGGATCATCGTGCGCATGATTCCGCTGCGCCACAACAGTTCCGGGATCACCGGCACCTGGAACGCGACGATGTAATACGAGTGCAGGAACTGCTTCAGCGCGTGCCCGAGACGACGCGGCGTCGGCCGGGTCAGCTGGGCACGGAACCAGGCCCCGGCGTGATCGAGGCTGGGCCCGGAAAGCGAGGTGTACGAAGCGATCCGGCCGCGCAGCCGGTCGCCGGTGACCGCGTGCCACGCCTGGATCGAACCCCAGTCGTGCGCGACGAGGTGGACCTTGCCGAACGGCTGCACCTCGTCGACCACCGCGGCGAGGTCGTCGGCGAGCTGGTCCAGCCGGTACGCCCGGCGTGCTCGCGGTTTGTCGGATTCTCCCGCGCCGCGCACGTCGTAGACGACCACGCGGTGCTCGCGGCGCAGCTCCTCGGCGACGCCGTCCCACATCGAGCTGTTGTCCGGGTACCCGTGCACGAGCACGACCGTGGGCCCGTCCGGGTTGCCGCTCACCCGGACCGAAAGGCGGACTCCGTCGCTGGCAGTCACCTGCTTGTGAGACATCTTGTCATGTTAGACAACTTGTCAACAGCGAGCCGCGTGGTTCCACGGGAAACCAGCGTGTCCACCGTTCGACGGACAGCCGGATTCCACTGCCCGGACGTTCCGCGAACCACGCTCCCCGGCGCACGCTGAACGGCATGAGCACAGCAGTGCGGGTGCGCGGACTGCGCAAGGAGTACCCGGGCCACGTCGCCGTGGCCGGGATCGATCTCGACATCCCCGACGGCGAGGTATTCGCCCTGCTCGGGCCCAACGGCGCGGGCAAAACGACCACCGTCGAGATCCTGGAGGGGCACCGGAAGCGGACGGCGGGGGAAGCCACTGTCCTCGGCGAGGACCCGGGCACCGCGGGACGCGCGTGGCGCGCCCGCCTCGGCATCGTGTTGCAGACGGCCACCGACGCGGCGGAACTGACCGTCGCGGAGACCGTGCGGCATTTCGCGAAGTACTACCCGAACCCGCGGGATCCGGAAGAGGTGATCGACCAGGTCGGCCTCACCGCGAAGGCGGGCGCGCGGGTGAAGTCGCTGTCCGGCGGGCAACGCCGCCGCGTGGATGTCGCGCTCGGGATCATCGGCAGGCCGGAACTGCTTTTCCTCGACGAGCCCACCACCGGTTTCGACCCGGAGGCGCGGCGGCAGTTCTGGGCGCTCATCGACGGGCTCGCCCACGAGGGCACCACGATCCTGCTGACGACGCACTATCTCGACGAGGTCGAAGCGCTGGCCGACCGGCTCGCGGTGATCGCGCGCGGTTCGGTCGTCGCGGAGGGGACGCCGGCGACGCTCGGCGGCCGCGAACGCGCCGAGGCGGTCGTGCGGTGGCACGACGAACGCGGCAGTCACGAGGAACGCACGCAGTTCCCGACGAAACTCGTCTCGCAGCTCGCCGCCGACCGCGGGGAACTCGCCGGCCTCACGGTGACGCGCCCCAGCTTGGAAGACGTCTATCTCGACCTGATCGGGGAGAAATCGTGACCACCACAACGGCCCTGCCGGGGACGTTCCGCCTCGGCCTCGCCCGCGGCGCGCTCGAGCTGCGGCAGTTCTTCCGCAACCGCGAGCAGGTGGTGTTCACCTTCTCGCTGCCCGCGGTGCTGATGATCCTGCTCGGCTCCATCCTCGACGGCCCGACGGGACAGCACGGGGTGTCGTCCGGGCAGCTGCTCGCCGCCGGGATGATCGGCTCGGGCATCGTGTCGACGTCGTTCAACAGTGTCGGCATCGGCATGGCCGCGGACCGGGAAATCGGTGCGCTGAAACGATTGCGCGGCACGCCGATGCCCGCGGCGGCCTATTTCGCCGGCAAAATGGTGATGGTCGCGGTAACCAGCGTGTCGCAGACCGTCCTGATGGCCGCGGTGGCGATGCTGCTGTTCCGCCTCGAACTGCCGTCCGACCCGGCGAAGTGGCTGACCCTGCTCTGGGTGCTGCTGCTCGGAATCGTCTCGTCGACGCTGCTGGGCATCGCGATCAGCTCGGCCACCCGCACCGCGAACGGCACGGTGGCGCTGGTGCAGCTGGTGTACTTGGTGCTGCAGTTCATTTCCGGGGTGTTCGTCACGCCGATCACGAACCTGCCGAGGATCATGGTCGACGTCGCGTCGTTCTTCCCGCTGAAATGGATCTGCCAGGGCTTCCGCTCGGTGTTCCTTCCGCCGGAGGCCGCGACCCAGGAAATGGCAGGGGCATGGGAACTTCCGAAGGTGGCGCTGGTGCTGGCGGTGTGGTGCGTGGTGGGCCTGGTGCTCGCGAGGGTGACGTTCCGGTGGACGAACGAAGCGAAGTGAACCAGCCCGACGCCTGGGAACGGTCGTACTGGGCCTGGGAGGTGATGTTCGCGGTCGCCTACGTGGCGACCGCCCTCCTGGTGTTCTTCGACGACGGGCCGTGGTCCGGCCGAGTCGTGTCCGAGGTCGCGATGGGGGTGATGGCGCTCGGCTATCTCGCGGCGGGCAGGCGGCTCGTGCACCGCGAAGGCAACGAGACCGCCGCTGTCGTCGCCGCGGTAGCACTGACGCTGCTCACCGGGACCGCGATGCTCTCGAACATCACGTCGAGTTTCATCCTGTTTCTCGCGGCCCCGTTGATCTTCATGCTGCTGGAGCTGCGGCCCGCGGTCGCCTTGACCACGCTGCTGATCCTGCTCGAACCCGTTTCGGCCGTGCTCACCAGCGGCTGGAGCCATACCCTGCTGTCGATCCTGCTGCCGATGACCGCGATCCTCATCGTGTTCAGCGTGCTGGCCGGGAAGTTCACCAGCGACGTGCTGAGGCAGAGCCGCGCCCGCGCCGAGCTGATCCGCGAACTGGAATCCAGCCAGGCCGAGGTCGCCCGGCTGTCGAGGGAAGCGGGCACCGCGGCCGAACGCGAACGGCTGGCCCGCGAAATCCACGACACACTCGCTCAGGGGTTCACCAGCATCATCACACTGACCCAGGCGATCGAGTCCGAACTGGACACTGATCTGTCCACAGTGCGCAAACACCTCGCGCTCGCCGGACGCACCGCGAGGGAAAACCTCGCCGAAGCCCGGGCGATGGTCGCCGCGCTCACCCCGTCCGATTTGGCCACTGGCTCTTTGCCGGAAGCCGTACGCCGTCAGGCAGATCGGCTCGCCGAGGAGACCAGCGTTCCGGTTCAGTGCGAAGTGGACGACGCACTGCCGTCGCTGCCAACCGCGGTCGAAGTGGTGCTGCTGCGCGCGGCGCAAGAGGCTTTGTCGAACGTACGCAAGCATTCAGGCGCGACCCTCGTCCGCGTCCGGCTGTCCGCTGTGGACGGAGCGATACGGTTGCGAGTGGAGGACAACGGGTGCGGCTTCGCCCCGGACGCCAGCGGAACCGGATTCGGGTTGCGCGGCATGCGTTCGCGGGCCGAGCAGGTAGGCGGCACCCTGGAAGTGCGAACCGGCGAGAACGGCGGCACCGAACTGGAACTGGAGGTGCCCGCGTGATCACGATCATGCTCGTCGACGACCATCCCGTGGTGCGCGAAGGACTGCGCGGCATGCTCGAAGCCGAGGACGACCTCACGGTGGTCGGCGAAGCCGGCTCCGGCGACGAAGCGGTGGCTCTCGACCGCGTGAAACAGCCCGATGTCGTCCTGATGGATCTGCGCATGCCGGGCCTCGACGGCGTCGGCGCGATCCACGCGATCCTCAAGGAGACACCCGCGCGCCGGATCGTCGTGCTCACCACCTACGAAACCGACGCCGACATCCTGCGCGCGGTCGAGGCAGGCGCGTCGGGGTATCTGCTGAAAGACGCGTCGCGCACCGAATTGGCCGGCGCGATCCGGGCCGCACACCGCGGCGAGACCGTGCTGGCGCCGTCGGTCGCGGGCAAGCTCGTGCACCGGATGCGGAACCCGGAACCGGTGTCGCCGCTGTCCGCGCGCGAGGTGGAAGTGCTGCGGCTGGTCGCGAAGGGCCACACCAACGCCGAAATCGGCCGCGAGCTGCACATCGGCGAGGCCACGGTGAAAACGCACCTGCTGCGGGTGTTCTCGAAGCTCGGCGTTTCCGACCGCACGGCGGCGGTGACGACGGCGCTGGACCGGCAGCTGCTCGGCTGAACCGCCCGGGCAGAATGACGGACATGCTCGACTCCACCGATCTCGCCCTGTACCGACGGCTCGCGCAGGAGCAGTCCGTCAGCCGCGCCCCGTCCCTCGTCGCCGCTGTCGTACGAGGCGGCGAGGTCGTCTGGTCCGGAGCCCGCGGCCGCGTCGGCGACCAGCGCCCGGACGACGACACGCAGTACCGGCTGGGATCGATCACCAAAACGATGATCGCGACCGCGGTCATGCGGCTGCGCGACGAGGGCAAACTCGACCTCACCGACCCGCTGGAGCGGCACCTGCCGGGCACCGCGTTCGGCTCGGTCACCATCGCGCAGCTGCTGTCGCACACCTCCGGCCTCACGTCGGAATCGCCCGGCCAGTGGTGGGAGCGCGCCCCCGGCGCGGACTGGGCGGCGCTCGTCGCGAGCCTGGAAAAGGGCGCGACGAAGCTGCGTCCGGGCTTCAAGTTCCACTACTCGAACGTCGGCTACGGCGTCCTCGGCGAACTGGTCGCGCGACACCGCGAACGGCCGTGGTTCGACGTCGTGCGCGACGAAATCCTGACCCCGCTGGGCATGAACCGCACGACCCCGCACCCGGAAGGCGCGCACGCCGAGGGATTCGCCGTGCACCCGTTCGCCGACGTGCTCATGCCCGAGAAGTGGCCGGACGCCGGCGCGATGGCCCCGGCCGGCCAGCTCTGGTCCACCATCACCGACCTCGGCCGCTGGACGTCGTTCCTCGGCGGCCACACCGGCGACGTGCTGTCCGCCGACACCGTCGACGAAATGCGCACGATGAACACCGTCGACGACACCGAGGTGTGGTCGACCGGGTTCGGCCTCGGCCTGATGGTCGTGCGCTACCAGGGCAGGCATCTGGCCGGGCACACCGGTTCGATGCCCGGCTTCCTCGCCGCGACCCTGGTCGACCCGCGCAGCGGCACCGGCGCGCTGTGCCTCGCGAACTCCACCGGAGGCGTCGGCATCACGCAGCTGTGCCTCGACCTGCTCACCACCACCGACGACCTCGAACCCGCGCTGCCCGACGAATGGTTCCCGTCCACTGTGGACCCGGACCTGCTCGCGCTGACCGGGCTGTGGCACTGGGGCCCGTCGCCGTACTTCCTGCGCGTGCAGGGCGACGGCCTGATCTCGCTGAACCCGGCCGTCGGCGCCGGGCGGGCGTCGCGGTTCCGTCCCGAGGGCCCGGACACGTGGATCGGCCTGGACGGCTACTACGCGGGCGAAACGCTCACCGTCGGCCGCGATGCGAACGGGACGGCGAACCACCTGAACCTCGCCACGTTCATCTTCAGCCGCACGCCTTACGACCCGGCCGCGCCGATCCCGGGCGGGCTGGACGAGGCCGGGTGGCGCTGAGTCATCCCGCGTCGACCTTGACGCCGGGCTCTTCTTCGGGGTCAAGGTCGACGGGCCGTCCGGTCGGGGACACCCACGCTTTCGCGTAGAGGTCCTGGCCGGGCAGGCCCACCAAGACGTCGCCCATCTCCGGCGATCCGAACACCCACAGCCGCCGGTGCTCGATCAGCTCGGCAGCGATCTCCGGCGGGCAGCGCTCGATGCCGAACCGCCCCGGCCAGCCGGGTTCGACCACGAGCCAGCCGGTCACCACCGTGCCGGGCCAGACGTGCCGGTCCGGCAGCGCTGCCCAGACCGCGGTGAGCGGTCCTCGTCCGGACCGCCAGGTTTCGCGGGTCTGCCGGGCCCAGGCCACCGCTACTCCGCCCCAGACCAGCGCGGGAATCAGCACCGGCCACCCGGAGCCGCCGAGGAACCAGAACGCCGCGACCACGCCGCCCACCGCGATCGCCACCGCCAGCACCGCGGCGGGCACGGCGACGGCGGCCTGCCAGCGCAACCTCCGCAGCGACAACCGCCGCCGCGGCAAGCCCGCCGGGTCGGTCGTGAAGAGCCCCGGCGTCGCCACCCCGCCGATCTCCGCCGTGACCCGGCCTCGGGCGTCCGGCTCGTCTAGCCGCAACCGTCCCGTCCGACGAAGTTCGCGCGCCTGCTCCGGCGGGCAGTCGAGCAGGGTGAGGTAGCCGCGCGGACGGACCGTGACGCGCAGCAGGCTCGGCGGCTCCTGACCGTGGTCCCACTGAGTGGTGTCCCCGTCGAGCACGGCGCGGACCTCGCGCACTGATCCTTTCGGCGGCACCCGGCTCCACGGCCGCCACCACCACAGCGCCCCGGCGAGAAACCCGGCGGCGAGCACGGCCGCGAAAACGGCTGAACCGACCTCGTCGGGATTCGGCGGCTCGACGAAGAACCCGGTGGCGACGAACCCGGCGAACGCCACGGAGAGAGCGAACAGCGCAGCAGGGACCACTCGCCGGCGGAACCACGCGCGTCGCCACGGTACGAAAACCATCAGCAAGGTCGCGGCCGCCCCGATGGGAAGGCCGATCAGCGCAGTCGAGTCCCACGGGTGCACCAACACCGTCAAGGCGAAGAGCGCAAACCATCCCCAGCGCGGCCGGTAACCGTGCGTTTCCGTCACGATTCCACATGTCGGACACCCGCCAACCGCCGTTACCTGCGTTGTCCCGACCTGAGAGACTAAGCACATGACCGACGCTGAGTTGACGATCCCAGCAGACCTCAAGCCGGCCGACGGCCGCTTCGGCTGCGGACCCTCGAAGGTCCGCGAAGAGCAGCTCGCCGCCCTCGCCCGGTCCGGTTCCACCTACCTCGGCACCTCGCACCGGCAGAAGCCGGTCAAGTCGCTCGTCGGCCGGGTGCGCGCCGGGCTGTCCGAGCTGTTCTCGCTCCCGGACGGCTACGAGGTCATCCTCGGCAACGGCGGGACGACCGCGTTCTGGGACGCCGCCGCGTTCGGCCTCGTGCGCGAGCGCGCCCAGCACTTCACCTACGGCGAATTCTCCTCGAAGTTCGCCACCGTCACGAACAAGGCGCCGTTCCTCGGCGAGTCGATCGTGGTGAAGGCCGACCCGGGCAGCGCGCCGGAGATCGCTTACCAGCAGGGTGCGGACCTCGTCGGCTGGGCGCACAACGAGACCTCCACCGGCGTCGCGGTTCCGGTGCGGCGTCCGGAAGGCAGCGACGGCGCGCTGGTCGCGATCGACGCGACGTCCGGAGCCGGCGGTCTCCCGGTCAAGGCCGAGGACTTCGACGTCTACTACTTCGCGCCGCAGAAGTCCTTCGCGTCCGACGGCGGGCTGTGGATCGCGCTCGCCTCGCCCGCCGCGATCGAGCGGATCGGCGAGATCGGCGGCGGCGACCGCTGGATCCCCGAATTCCTGTCGCTCACCACGGCGCTCGACAACTCGCGCAAGGACCAGACCTACAACACCCCCGCCGTCTCCACGCTTTTCCTGCTCGCCGAGCAGATCGAGTGGATGAACGGGCAGGGCGGGCTGGACTGGACCACCTCGCGCACCAAGGAATCCTCGACCCGGCTGTACGAATGGGCCGAGAAAACCTCCTACACCACGCCGTTCGTGGCGGACCCGGAGCTGCGCTCGCAGGTCGTCGGCACGGTGGACTTCGCCGACGAGGTCGACGCCGCCGCGGTCGCGAAGGCGTTGCGCGCCAACGGGATCGTCGACACCGAGCCGTACCGGAAGCTGGGCCGCAACCAGCTGCGCGTCGGCCTGTTCCCGGCGATCGACCCGGACGACGTCACGAAGCTCACCCAGAGCATCGAATACGTCGTGGAACGGCTCGGCTGACGCGAAAACGAGCCGAAACGCCCATACCGCCCCGCCAGCCGCCCGGCTCGCGGGGCGGTGTGCGTTCACGACCACTCGTTCGTGACACACCGTGGTCGGCGTGTCACGGCCACGACTGTTCAGTGTCACCGCGAAAATAACCGGAAAGGGCCGTCGGATTGAGTTCGGATGGGTGAGGCGTCGGCGCGCCTCGCACGTCAAGCCGACGCGCCGTTCTAACGTGGGCACCCACAAAGGTGAACACCGGGGAGGCGAGAAATGCGGGCGTTGCGGGTGGTCGGGCTGCACGAGGACGGGAAGTCCCTCGTGCTGGAGGACCCGGCGAGCCGTACCCGCTTCCTGCTCCCGGCCGACGAGAGACTGCGTGCGGCGGCGAGGGGGGACATAGCCCGGCTGGGCCAGATCGAGATCGAGTTGGAGAGCCAGATGCGGCCACGCGAGATCCAGGCGCGAATCCGCGCGGGCGAGTCCGTCGAGCAGGTCGCGAGCAGCGCGGGCGTCTCGACGCAGCGGGTGGAGCGCTTCGCCTACCCGGTCCTTCTCGAACGGTCCCGCACGGCGGAACTCGCACAGTCGGCGCACCCGGTCCGCGAGGACGGGCCCGACGTCCAGACTCTCGGCGAGGTCATCGCCTACGCCTTCGGCGTCCGCGGCCACGACTACAACCAGGCCACCTGGGACGCCTGGCGCGGCGACGACGGCAAGTGGGTCGTCGTGCTGCGCTGGAAAGCCGGCCGCTCCGACAACCGTGCGCACTGGTCGTTCTCGCCCGGCGCGCACGGCGGCACGGTGCACGCGCTCGACGAGAACGCCGAGGTCCTGCTGAACCCGAACTCGTACGTCGCCCCGCGCACCGTGCGTGCGCTGGCTCCCGCGCGCGATTCGGTGGTGCAGCCGACCCTCGACGCCGTCGAGGAGCCGCGCGCCATCGAGGGTCCGGACGAGGGCGACGACGAGACGCGCGAGATCCCGCGCGTCCCCGGCGAGTCCGACGGAGACGACGCCGAGCAGCCGCGCACGAAGGCGAAGAAGAACCATCCGATCGTGCCGTCCTGGGAGGACGTGCTGCTCGGGGTCCGCACCCAGCGCGGCTAGATCACGCTCGCTTCAAGCGCCCCAATGTGGCATTGGGTGCATCTGACGCACCGAATGCCACATTGGGTGCGTCGCATGCACCCAATGTGGCATTGGGGCGGGCGCGGCAGGGGTCACGCGTCCAGCAGGGCGGCCAGTTTTTTCGGCGCGACGTGCCGATACGCCTCGCGCACGATCTGGTCCACTTCGGTCCAGTCGACGTCCACGTCGAGCCGGACGCCGAGCCAGCCGTGCACGCCGACGTAGGGCGGCCGGAAGAACCGCTCCGGTTCGGTGCGCACCAGTTCCTCCTGCACACCCGGCGGCGCGGGACACCAGAACGCGAGCTTGTCGTCGTGGTGCCGGTCGGCGAACATCACGAACGTCTTGCGCCCGCGGACGAACCAGGTCGGTTCGCCGTGGCTGAGCCGTTCGGTGGCTTCGGGCAGGGCGAGGCAAAGCGCACGCAGGGTGTCGAGCGGGGCCATCGGGCCAGTATCCGCGAGTCAGAACACCGTGGCCAGCACGCCGATCCACGCGAGCACCAGCCCGCCGCCCGCGCCGTACACCGCCCAGCGCAGGATCGGCACCTTCCGGCCCAGCCACAGCGAGGGCGCGACGCCGCCGGTGACCACCAGCGACGCGATCAGCGCCAGCCACGTGCTCGTCTCGCGAGCGAGCGTCCCGGCCAACGCGAGCATCGCCACGATCACCACGGCGGCCGCGAAAGCCGACACGGTGAGCCCGGTCAGCCAGGGCGTCGGCTCGTCCGGGGTCCTGGCCCGCGCTGGCTGATCCGGCCGCGGCGGCGGTTCGACCACCGTCTCCACTCCCGTCACCGGGTCGACAAAGCGCACCTCGGTGCCCATCACCGCGGCCAGCCGCGCGGCGAGCTGACGGCCGCGCTGCGACACGACCGAACCGGCGACGTCGGCGTCCGACTCGGACCTCGCCACCGCCGACGCCACGCGCGCCCATTCGTGCAGCGCCTGGGCCAGGTCGGCTCCGATCGCGAGCCGGCGCGGGTCGACCTCCCGCGCGTGCTCGCCGCCCGGTCCGGCCAGCACCGCCTGCTCGCCGCGGATCCGCAGCTCCATGGTGCCCCTCCCCGCAAGAAACGTGCCGGGGGTCACTCTAGTGGTGCGGCCCCTGCCGAGACTTCGTGGAACGCGATCGCCGCGGCCGTGGCGACGTTCAGCGAGTCGACGCCGGGCATCATCTCCACGCGGACCGCGACGTCCGCGGCCTCGATCGCCTCGTCGGTCAGCCCCGGCCCTTCCGCGCCGAGCAGCAACGCGATCGGGCCCGGCACCTTCTCGCGCAATCCGCGCAGCGGCACGGAATCCGCGCGCGGCGTGAGCGCGGCGACGGTGAAACCCCGCGCCCGCAGCACATCCAGGCCGCCGGGCCAGCTGTCGAAAGTCGCGAACGGGACGCGCAGCACATGCCCCATCGAAACGCGCACGCTGCGCCGGTAAAGCGGATCCGAACAACCTGGACCGAGCAATACCCCGCCGACGCCCAGCGCGGCCGCGTTGCGGAACAGCGCGCCGAGGTTCTCGTGATCGCCGACGCCTTCGAGCACCGCGAGAACCTGTGCGCTGTCCACGATTTGAGAAACCGTCGGCGGTTCCGGGCGGTCCGCGACCGCGAGCACGCCGCGATTGAGGTGGAATCCGACGACCTCGGCCATCGTCTCCGCCGACGTCACATATGCGGGCACGTCAACAACGGCGAGTTCGTCTTCCAATTCCCGCAGCCGTCTCTCCACTCCGAGCAGCGCTCGTACTGGATAACGCGAGGCGAGCAGCCGTCCGACCACGACGGTTCCTTCGGCGATCACCAGCCCGCGCCCGCCGGGGCGGTCCGGGCGACGGTCCGCTGTGGACAGGTCGCGGAAGTCGTCGAGGCCCGGATGCGCCCGGTCCTCGGTGAAGATCAGTTGAGCCACATCGGACAGTCTCGCACCCGCTCGAACCCGTGCCCATTGGTCCGAACGCGTGGCATGCTCTAGTGCGAACGGCCTAGTTACGCGCAGGGTCAATCGTCGGTGACGGAGAGCACCAGTTTGGCCGCTAGCCCAGGACACTCCGCTGTGCGACGGTGGTTTCCCTGGCGTCCTAGCCGCCCAGACCACTGCGGACAGCAGCCAAGGAGCGCGTCGAACCATGGGTACGGATCTCTCGGCACACCCCGGCCGGCTCGACCGCGGACGGTACCGCCGGAAGGTCCAGCGATGCCTCGACACCTTGGCTCGGATGCTCACCGACGGGAGTTTTTCCTTTCCCCGCAAGAACATCGGCCTCGAAGTCGAGCTGAACCTGGTGGACGGGCAGCTGCGCCCGTCGATGACCAACTCGGTCGTGCTGGAGGCGCTCGACGACGCGTCGTTCACCACCGAGCTCGGCCAGCACAACCTGGAACTCAACGTGCCGCCGCGCCCGCTCGCCGGGGATTCCGCGCTGCGCCTGGAAGAAGACCTGCTCTCCTACCTCGCGAAAGCGCAGGAGAGCGCGGCGCACACCGGTTCGTCGGTGGCCATGATCGGCATTCTGCCGACGCTGGGCCCGGAGCATTTCGATCAGAAGTGGCTTTCCCACAAAACGCGCTATTCGTCGTTGAACGACGAGATCTTCGCCGCCCGTGGCGAGCGGATCGCGCTCGCGATGGACGGTCCGGCGCTGCCCGGCGGCCAGCCGGAACGGCTGCGGCACTACGCGGAGTCCATTCTCCCGGAGGCCGCTTGTACTTCGGTCCAATTGCATCTGCAGGTGGCCCCGGAGGAATTCGCGGCGCATTGGAACGCCGCGCAATGCCTGGCCGGCGTGCAGATCGCGCTCGCCTCGAACTCGCCCTTCCTGCTGGGCAAGGCGCTGTGGCACGAAACCCGGATCCCGCTCTTCCAGCAGGCCACCGACACCCGGCCGGAAGAGCTGAAAAACCAGGGCGTCCGGCCGCGGGTGTGGTTCGGCGAAAGGTGGATCACGTCGATCTTCGACCTGTTCGAGGAAAACGTCCGCTATTTCCCAGGCCTGCTGCCTGAGACCGATCTCGAAGATCCGATCGAGGCGCTGGAATCCGGGCAGGCGCCGAAGCTTTCCGAACTGCGGCTGCACAACGGAACTATTTGGCGGTGGAACCGCCCGGTGTACGACGTCGTCGACGGCCTGCCGCACCTGCGGGTGGAAAACCGCGTGCTGCCCGCCGGTCCGACGGTCGCCGACATGGTCGCCAACGCGGCGTTTTTCTACGGCGCGCAACGCGCACTGGCCGAACAAGAGCGGCCGGTCTGGTCGCAGATGTCGTTCCAGGCAGCGGAAGAAAACCTGTACGAGGGCGCGCGCAAGGGTTTCGACGCGCAGCTGTACTGGCCCGGCATCGGCTGGATCCCGCCGGACGAGCTGGCGTTGCGCGTGTTGTTGCCGCTGGCGCACGAGGGCCTTCGCCGTTCGGATGTGTCCGACGAAGCCCGGGTGCGCTATCTCGGCATCATCGAACGCCGATGCCTCGCCCGCCGCAACGGCGCGGCCTGGCAGCGGGACTACGTGCTGCGCGCGCACCAACGCGGAGCCGACCGCGAAACCGCGCTCAACTGGATGCTGCGCCGGTACCTGGAACTGTCGGCCGAAGGCGAGCCGGTGCACACCTGGTCGCTCGACGACTGAGCCGATTCGCAAAGTCCCCTACA
Source organism: Amycolatopsis sp. NPDC054798 (assembly GCF_053611505.1). NCBI lineage: Bacteria > Bacillati > Actinomycetota > Actinomycetes > Pseudonocardiales > Pseudonocardiaceae > Amycolatopsis > Amycolatopsis sp. NPDC054798. The sequence continues at coordinate 52,183 of NZ_JBSHAM010000054.1, forward strand.
GTGTTTCGCACGAGAAGGGGGTGGCGCACGTGCCGAAGGTGCTGGGCGGTTCGCTCGAAGCGCACCGCCGCGAAGTGCGTTCACGGGTGTTCGACGTCGTCCGGGCGCAGCTGTACGAGCGCGGGTTCGACGCGATCACGCTCGCCGGGGTCGCCGCGGCGGCTGGGCTTGGCCGCACCGCGATGTACAACCACTTCCCGGACAAGGAAAGCCTGCTCGTCGCGTTCGTGGAGGACGAGGCCGCGCGCTATGTCGAGCGGCTGCGCGAGGCGGTGGACGCCGAAAGCGACCCAGTCGCCCAGCTGGCCACGTTCGTCCGGCTGCAGCTGCGCGTGCTGGCCGAACACCACCTTCCGCCGGGAACCGCGCTGGAATCCGCGCTCGCGCCCGCGGCGTACCAGCGGATCAGCGCGCACGCCGACCCGATCATCGAACAGCTTCGCACCGTGCTGCTCGCCGGAGTCGACGCGGGCAGCTGGCCCGCGCAAGACCTCGATGTGGTGGTTCCGATGATCACCGCCGCACTCGGCAGCCGTCAGGTCATCGATGTGCCCGCTGACCAGCTGGAAGACGCCATCGAGGCCGCCGTGCGGTTCGTCCGGCGGGCGGTCGGTTCGCAAGAAAACAGCTGATTTTAGGGTAGCCTAAGTCGCAATCGTGGCCTACAGTCTTTCTGACAGCTTGTCATAAAGACGCCGGGAGGCCTTTGATGACGGTGACCGCGGACCTCGAAGCCAGCCCGTTCTCCGGACAACTGCGCGCGTCCACGAGGACGGTGCACGAGAAGGCCAACCACTCCACGTACATGAACGCCCTGCTCGGCGGCGAGCTGACGCTGGACGGCTACGCGGCGCTGGCCACCCAGTACTACTTCATCTACCAGGCGATCGAGCGCGCCGGCGACGCGATGGCCGACGACCCGGTCGGCGGCCAGTTCGTGTTCGAGGAGCTGCGCCGGCTGCCCGCACTGGAACGCGACCTCGCCCACCTGGTCGGGCCCGGCTGGCGCACTGAGATCGCCCCGCTCGCCGCCACCGAGGCCTACACCGCACGGATCGCCGAGGCGGCGCGCTGGTCCGGCGGCTTCGTGGCGCACCACTACACGCGCTACCTCGGCGACATCGCCGGCGGCCAGATCATCCGGCGGCTGCTGGAGAAGAAGTTCGACCTCGCCGAGGCGGGCACGCTCTTCTACCGCTTCGACCAGATCGGCAGCGCCCCCGCCTTCCGCGACCGCTACCGCGCGAAGCTGGACGAGGCGCCGTGGAGCGAACAGGACCGCGCCCGGGTGATCGACGAATCCGTGGTCGCCTTCGAGCACAACGTGGCGGTGTTCGACGAACTGGCCCGCGACCTCGCGCGGTACCGGGACCCATCGGCATGAGCCGGGTCACAGCGGGTTGACCTCCACCTAGCTTGAAGTACGACGCTCGGTTTCAGAAGGCTCCCGCACGGGAAGCCGCAAGCAAAACCGCGCGTCGACCAGAAGGAGGGCCCATGGCCCGGTACGAGCTGCCCGAACTCGATTACGACTACGGTGCCCTCGCGCCGTACATTTCGGGCGAGATCAACGAGCTGCACCACAGCAAGCACCACGCGACCTACGTGAAGGGCGCGAACGACACGCTGGACAAGCTCGCCGCCGCGCGGGAGGCGGGCGATTTCGGCTCGATCGTGGGCCTGGAGACGACGCTGGCGTTCAACCTGGCCGGGCACGCCAACCACGTGGCGTGGTGGAAGATCCTGTCGCCGGAGGGCGGGGACAAGCCGACCGGCGAGCTGGCCGCGGCGATCGACGAGGCGTTCGGCTCGTTCGACAAGTTCAAGGCCCAGTTCACCGCGGTGTCGACCACGATCCAGGGCAACGGGTGGGGCGCGCTGTCGTGGGACCCGATCGGCAAGACGCTGATCACCCAGCAGCTGCGCGACCACCACAACAACCTGATCCTGCCGACCACGCCGATCCTGCTGGTCGACGTGTGGGAGCACGCGTTCTACCTGGACTACAAGAACGTGAAGCCGGACTACGTCAACGCTCTGTGGAACGTGTTCAACTGGGCCGAGATCGGCAAGCGCTTCGACAACGCCGTCGCCGGCGGCAACGGCCTCCTGCTGGACTGAGGGCCGAGGCAGCCGCGGGGCCTGGCCCGGGGAGGGCCGGGCCCCGTTTTATTTCGCTTGACCTGGAGTGCACTGGAGGTGTGAGAGTGGAACCCATGGACGTCGACGCCTACCTCGCTCGCCTGGACCTGCCGGTGCCTCCGGCGGCCGACCTGGCCGCGTTACGCCTGCTCCAAGAGCGGCACCTGATGCACGTCCCGTTCGAGAACCTGAGCGTGCACCTCGGAGAACCCCTCGAACTCACCGAAGAAGCGCTTTTCGACAAGCTCGTGCGCCGCCGCCGGGGCGGATTCTGCTACGAGCTGAACGGTCTTTTCGCCGCCCTGCTGCGGGAGCTGGGCTTCGCCGCGACGCTGCACGGGGCCCGGGTCTTCAACGACGCGGGCGAGCCCGGCCCGCCGCTGGACCACGCCGCCATCCTCGTCCAGCTCGGCGACGAGCAGTACCTGGTGGACGTCGGCTTCGGCAGGTTCAGCCGGCAACCGCTGGCGCTGTCCGCGGTCGAGCCCCAGAGCGATCTGGAGGGCGACTATCTCCTCCTGGACGCCCCGTACGGCGACGTGGACGTCCTGCGCGACGGCAAGCCCGAGTACCGCCTGGAGCGCCGCCCACGGCAGCTGTCGGACTTCGCGCCGATGGCGTGGTGGCAGTCGACCTCGCCGCGATCGCACTTCACGCAGTCCCTGACCTGCTCCCGCCCGACCGCCCAAGGCCGGGTGACGCTGTCCGGCGACCGGCTGATCGAGACGGTGGACGGAGTGCGGCACGAGGTGCTGCTGCCGAGCGACGAGGCCGTGCGGATGGCGTACCACGTGTACTTCGGCCTGCGGCTGAGCCGCCTTCCGATGCGCCCGGGTGAACATCCGCTGGAGGTCTCGACCCCGCACCCGTCCTGACGCTCACCCCGTGAACGGCCTTGCCGTCGCGGGGAAGAGCCCCGACCATGAACAGAGCCCCGCATCCCGGGGTTCCCAGGTTGCGGGGCTCTGTCCGTTCCCGAACTGACTGCCGCTCCCACCACGAAGCGGACATGTATGAGGTTAGCCTAACCTCACCAATAGAGGCAAGACCGTCCCCGCGGAGACCTCGGTCTCACCCGCCCGAGTGACAACTTTCGGCGGGCTTCCGTCGTGTCCGGCAGCCATTACCGCAGGTCAAGCCCGTTCCCGGGGCAGAATCCGCAGGCCGTTGCCCAGCCGCCGGGGCAGCCGTACGCCGCCTCGCCGGATCAGCACCACCGCGCACACCACCGCCGCGATCGCCGAGATCGCGCCGCCGATGTAGAACGGCGACCGGCCGCCGAACGTGTCGGCCATCCAGCCGGTCATCGGCCCGCCGATCGGGTTGCCGCCGATCAGCACCAGCACGTAGATGCCCATCACGCGGCCGCGCATCTCCGGCGACACCGACGTCTGCACCAGCGCGTTCGCCGTGTTCAGGAAGGTGATCGTGGCGAAGCCGAGCGGGATCAGCCCGATCCCGAACGCCAGGTACGTCGGCATGAACGCGGTGATGAACTCGAACGTCCCGAGCAGCGCCGCGGCCACCAGCATCAGCCGCACCCGGGGACGGCCCTTCACTCCCCGGCGAGCCGACGCCAGCGCGCCGGTGAAGGTGCCGACCGCGACGAGCGTCGACAGCAGGCCGTAGCCGTCGGCCTGGGTGTGGAACACGTTCGCGGCCACGATCGGCAGCGACGTGAAGTAGGTGATGCCGAACGTGCTGACGAAGAACATCAGCACCATGACCGTCACCAGGTCCGGCCGCCCGCGCACGTAGCGCAGGCCCTCCGCCAGCTGGCCCTTCGCGCGCGGGATCGCCGGGCCGCGGAACAGCTTCGCCGGGTTCATCAGCGCGACCCCGGTGATCACCGCGATGGTGCTCGCCGCGTTCGCGATGAACAGCCAGCCGGTGCCGACCCAGGTGATCGCGAACCCGGCGATGGCCGGTCCGACGATGCGCGCCATGTTGAAGATCGACGAGTTCAGCGCGACCGCGTTCGCCACCTGGTCGCGGCCGACCATCTCGGCGACGAACGACTGCCGCGTCGGCACCTCGATCGCCGAGGTCGTCCCGAGCATCACGCACAGCAGGTAGACGTGCCACAGCTGGACGACGCCGGTCAGGTCGAGCACGCCGAGCAGCACGGCCTGCAGGCAGTTCACCGACTGGATGAGCATCAGCAGTTTGCGCTTGTCGACGCGGTCGGCGAGCACGCCCGCCCACAGCGACAGCAGCAGTGTCGGGATGAACTGCAGCGCGACCGCGACGCCGAGCGCCACCGGGTCGTTGCCCGACAGCGTGAACACCAGCCAGTCCTGTGCGATGCGCTGCATCCAGGTGCCGATGTTCGAGATGACCTGGCCGCTGAAGAACAGCCGGTAGTTCCGCACGCGCAGCGACGAAAACATCGTGCGGCGGGTCTTGGTTTCCTGGGTTTCCGCGCCGGTTTCCGCCTCGGAAGACGTTTTCCCGGCAGTAGAAGACGGGCCGGGCGGAGCGGAGCCGGACGGCGGCGGTGCCGTGTCCCGGGTAGCAGAGGATTGGGCCGGACATCCTGTTTCGCTACCCGTGGTGGTCACCTGTGCTAGTTCCCCGCCATCCTGTCGATGATCTCCGCGGCTCGGGAGAGCACTTCGAGCTCTTCCTCGCCGAGTTCGGCCAGTTGCCGGTCCAGCCACGCCTCCCGCACCGAGATGGCCTTGCGCACGAACGCGAGCCCGTCGTCGGACAGCTCGACGATGGCCTGGCGGCCGTCGGTCGGATGCGGCCTGCGCTCGACGAACCCCATCTCCTCGAGCGCGGCGATCACCCTCGTCATCGAGGGCGGCTGGACGCCTTCCTTCGCGGCGAGCTGACCCGGGGTCAGCGGACCGCATTTGTGCAGGGTGGACAACGCCGCGATCTGCGTGAGCGACACGTCGTCAGCCACCCGCTGTGCCCGGAGCCTGCGGTTGAGCCGCACCACCGCGAGACGCAAGCGGCTCGCCAGGGAGCGCTCGTGCGGGTCGCCGGACATATAGTTAGCATACCTCACGACCTGCGCTCGGCGCTTGCGCCGGTCAGCTGAGCGCGGCCTCGATCGGCCCGACGGCGAAGTAGGCGACGAACGCCACCGCGATCACCCACATCAGCGGGTGCACCTTCCTGGCCTTGCCGGTGACCGCCTGGATCACGACGTAGCTCACGAATCCGGCGCCGATGCCGTTGGCGATCGAATAGGTGAACGGCATGACCACGATGGTCAGGAACGCGGGCAGCGCGATCTTGAAATCGGTGAAGTCGATGTCGCGGACCTGCGCCATCATCAGCGCGCCGACCACGACCAGCGCCGGCGCGGCGGCCTCGACCGGCACCACCTGGTACAGCGGGGTCAGGAACATCGCGGCGATGAACAGCAGGCCGGTCACGACGTTCGCCAGCCCGGTCCGCGCGCCCTCCGCGATGCCGGCCGCGGATTCCACGAACACCGTGTTCGAACTGGCCGAGCCGAACCCGCCGGCCGCGCCCGCGAGGCCCTCGACGAACAGCGCCTTGCCGACGTTCGGCAGCTGGCCGTCCTTGTCCACCAGTCCCGCTTCCTTGCCGAGCCCGGTCATCGTGCCCATGGCGTCGAAGAAGTCCGCGAGCACGAGGGTGAAGACGAGCAGCACCACGGTGATGATCGGCAGCCGGGTCCATGCGCCGAACGACACGTCGCCGACCAGCGACAGGTCCGGAAGGCCGACGACCTTCTCCGGCAGCGCCGGGTAGCCGAGATTCCAGCCCTTCGGGTCGGTGCCGTTCGACTGCCCGGCCTTCACGATCGCCTCGACCACGATCGCGAGCACGGTCGAGCCGAGCACGCCGATCAGGATCGCACCCTTGACCTTCTTGGCCACGAGGACCGCGGTGAGCAGCAGCCCGACGACGAACACCGCGGTCGGCCACGAGGCGATGGAACCGCCGATGCCGAGCCCGACTGGGACCGTGGTGTGCGCTTCGTCCGGGAGCCTCCGCACGAAACCGGCGTCGACCAGCCCGATCAGGCAGATGAACAGCCCGATGCCGACCGCGATCGCCGACTTCAGCGCGGGCGGCACGGCGCGGAACACCGCAGTGCGGAAGCCGGTGAGCACGAGCAGGACGATGATCACGCCCTCGATGACCACCAGGCCCATCGCCTCCGGCCAGCTCATCTGCGGCGCGATGGTGACCGCGAGCAGGCTGTTGATGCCGAGCCCGGTGGCGATGCCGAACGGGTAGTTCGCGACGAGGCCCATCAGGATCGTCAGCACGCCGGCGACCAGCGCGGTCACCGCCGCGACCTGCGGCACCGGGAGGATGTGGCCGAGCACGTCCTTGTGCGCGGACGGGGTGTCCGCCGCGAAGCTGCCGATGATCAGCGGGTTCAGCACCACGATGTAGGCCATCGTCACGAACGTGACCACGCCGCCGCGGATCTCCCGCCCGGTGCTCGACCCGCGTTCGCTGATCCGGAAGAAGCGGTCCAGTGTGGACCCCGCCCGCTCGCGCTGCTCCGCCATTTCCCCGCCTGTCTCGCTGTTTCGGTCCGGGTAAGCTCGGTGTCGTGGACGAACCGACCAGTGCCCCGGACGCTCCGGCCGCCTTGCGGCACACGCCGGACCTGCCGAAGCGGCTCACCGACCTGACGCCGGTGGTGATCGTAGGTACTGCGCTCTGGCTTGTCGCGCTCGTGGTGCTCTTCTTCACGAGCGGGGGCGTGTGGGTGCAGACGTGCCTGGCCGGGATCGCGCTCGGGTTCATCGGGTTCGGGATTATTTTCTGGCAGCGCGCGGCGGCCCGGCGCGGGTCCAAGTCGGCGCAGCGGCTCTGACGTTCCCGCCGGTTCTCCCCGGCCTCGCGGACGTCAGTTCAGCAGCGTGCGCGGCGCGGGGTCTTCCAGCAGCGCCGTAATGCGGTAACGCTCGCCCCAGCGGTCGCTCGCCCAGGCGAAGGCGCGCGCCAACCCCTCGGACGTGTCCGCGGCGTGCAACCGGTCATCGGACCACCACGGCACCTCGGCCGTTTCGCCGTCGACCGTCACGGTGAGCGGATCGTGCAGCAGCACGCCGCCCTCCGGCAACGCGATGCCGAGCTGGTCCGCGGCGAGCGCGAGAGCGGGCAGGTCGGCCCACGCGACGTACTCGCCGGTGCTGTCGATCTCGGCTTTGAGACTGCTCGCGACCGGGACGTCCAGGAGTTCCGCCAGCCGCTCCGGTTCGGCAGGCGCGACGATGATCTTCGCCGGGGCGAGTGCCGCCGCGACCCAGGGAACGTCCAGCACCACGGCATCCTCGACGACGCTTCCGTCCGCCGCGCGGACTCGGGCGGGCGCGTCGACGTCGGAGATGTCGATGGGCGCGGCCACCAAGGCCGCGTGTGCGCGGGCCACCAGCCCCGGCGTCGGAGTCCGTTGTGGATCGCCGAGCCGTTCGAGCAGATCGGTGACGTCTTCCGCGGTCTCCAGATCCAGCCCGGTCCGGACGCCTGCCGCCCGGAGCAGTTCGTCGCTCAGTTCGAGATCCGGCACCGGGTCGTACAGCCCCGCCAGCGCGGTCGCCGAAGCCAGCCGCCACGCACCGGGCGCTTCGCCGGCCAGCAAGGCGTACCGCGCGAGCCACCAGCCCGCGTGGCCGTCCGGGCTGTGCAGCGCCTGCCACGTTTCCGGACGCGCCGCGATCAGCCGGAGCGCGTCCGGCCAGGCGTCGTCCGCGACGAGGTCGAGGTCCCGGATGGCCACCACCGTCGTCGGCGGCTGCTCGAACGAATCCCACCACTGCTCTTCGTCCGGCAAGTTGTGGTCGGGCTCGTGCGGCTCCTCTTCCAGCACGATCGCGAACGAGTCGAGCACCTTCGCCGCGACCAGCGTCCCCGTGGGCCAGTCCTCCGCGAATTCCTCGTCCAGCACGGAAAGCGCGCCGCCGGGTTCGAACACCTCGGGGTCGATCACGTCCAGCAACGGCGACGTCGGCAGCACCAGCTCGTCCGCGCGCCGCCAGCCGTCCTCCGAGGGAAGCGCCAGCGCCCCGATCCACTCCGGTGCCTGGTCGCCGCAATCCGTGACCAGGCGGAGCACCGCACCCGCGAGGTTCATTCCGTCCAAACCGGACTGAACGTCGGCGACGCTGTGCTCGACCGCGTACTGCAGTTGTTCCGCTTCGAGGAGCTGGCGCGCGTCAGCGTGCTTGGCCCCCAGCAGTTCCAGCAATTGATGCGCCGCACCCGGATGCACCAGCCGGAGCCCCGGAACGTCCACATCGGACAGAAGTTCCCGTAGTTCGCTGCTGCCGTCGACGAGCAGCGCACCCTTGACGCCCGGCAGTGTCCGGCCGTCCGACAACGGAACCGGAAGCCCGTCCAGCTGATTCGGGCTGAGCGCGTGAGACTCGACCGCGACCGCCAGCTCCGCGTAGAGCTTCTGCCACCAGCCGGGCTCACGGTCAATGCCAGTCAGGACTTCAAGGACGTCACCGATGCCGAGGATGTGCGCGGACACCGGCTTGAGCAACCGCGGATCCGCCTGTACGAGGCCCGGGATGAGGTCCGCGAGCAGCGGAGCCAGCCCGTCGACGTCGAGCACCCTGGCCTGCTGCCCGGAGACTTCGTGACCGTCCACTGTGGCCAGCCACGGTTCCTGCGCGAGCGCGGAATACACCAGCTCTTTCAGCTTTGCGTCCACAGTGGACAGCGGGAAGCCCGCTGCGGGCACCAAAGTTGCCCGGTGCTCCGCCTTGACCGCCCTGACCAGCCCGATGTACTCACTCGCCGCGTTCTCCAGCGCGCGAGTGAGTTCCGCCCCGGGAAGCACCCGGCGACGGGACGGTTCCAACGGCACTTCCGCGATCAGCCTTGCCGGAAGCGAAAGACCTTCGTCGGTCGGCGTAGGCGCGTGCAGCACGTCGTCCTCAAGCGGCTGCGGCACCTCGTCGGCGTCCACCGGAATCGCCCAGATCCCGTGCTTCAGCCAACGCCGTTGCCCAGCCGGGGAAGTGATCTCAACGATCTCTTCGCCGCTTCGAGTCCACTTGCGACCGTCTACTTCGGCCTCAGCAAGCCAAGGCAGCGCCAGCAAGAGGTCTTCGATCTCGTTCGCCAGGCTGTCGAGGAGTCCTTCCCCGGATTCCCTGAGCGGCAACCGCACTTCGGTGGCGAACCCGTCGCTCGGCTGTTCCGCGATGGGAAACGGCAGCCGCAGCACCGGAACATCCCCGTCCCGCCCGGATTCCTCCCGCGTGCGCTGCGCGGAAAACGCGACCCCGCCCGAGGTGGAAACCACCCTCGGTTCGTCAGTGACAGTCAGGACCGCCGCGAACCCGACCCCGAACCGGCCGACCGTGCCTTCCTTGGCCGAGGCCCGCAACGACGCCAGCGATTCGACACCCCGGCTGTCCAACGGCACGCCGGTATTCGCGAACCGCAGCTCACCGTCCACAACGGACACCCGGATCCGCCCGGGTTCGCCCGCGAGCTGCGCGGCGTCGGCGGCGTTCTGCGCCAGCTCGACGAACAGCCGATCGCGATACGCGCCGACGCGCAGGTCGCGTTCGGAGTTGGTGTCCTCAGTGAAGCGGGTCGGCGAGTCGCGCCAGGCGCTCAGGACCGCTTCCCGCAGCCGGACTGTCCCGAAAGGATCAGCCGCTCCCCCAGCGACCTCGTTCACCGGAGGACATCGCTCCCGTCGGAGTCGCCGTGCTGCTGCGCCGAGTCCGTCGAATCAGCTGCTTCCGGCGCGACTGCCTCGACGACAACCTCGGCAGCAGTGCCCGCCGCCGAAGCCTCGGCGACGTCCGCGTCCTCGACCGGCTCGGCAGCCGCCGGTTCCTCAGCCTCAACCGCAGCGTCCGGCTCGGCCGCGTCCGCAACCTCAGGCGCCGTCTCCGCCGCTTCCTCAACCACCGGCTCAGCAGCCGCGGTCTCCACCGGCTCCCCGGCCTCAACCGCAGCCTCCGGCGCAACCGCGTCCGAAACCTCGGCAACGTCAACGGCAGCTTCCTCGACAGCCACTTCCGCAGCCGCCTCCGGTTCCACCGCCGACACTTCAGCGGTCTCCTCCGCTGCCGCCGTCGCCGCTTCTTCAACCGCTGCCGGGTCCGCCGCCACGCTCGGCTCGGGAGCCGCCTCCGGAGCCGGAGTGAAGTCGATCAGCGAATCGTCGTAGACCAGTTCCGCCACCGGGACCGAGGAAGTCACCTCGACCCGCACCTCCGAGTGCGCCCCGCACCCGTAGGCCACGTCCACCACATGCCCGTCGGCAGGCGCGATGTCGTTCGTGCAGGCGCCGAAGGACCCGCGCAACGACCCCGCCAGCGGCACGAAGAAACCGCAAGTCCCACAGGTCGCGGGCGCGCTGCGAGCCATGTCCGACCGCGGGCCGAACTCGCCGCTGTGCCAGCGCTCGGCCGCGTCCAGCCTGCCGAAGCGCGAAAGAACGTGCACCCGGCCGAGGCCGACCTCGTGCGCCGTCTCCTCGACCGCCGGGTCGTCCGACTGGAGGTACGCGGGCGCGAGGCGCGGGTCGTCCTTGTCCGCGGGGAACAGGTCGCCGACGCCGAGGTCGCCCGCGCGCACCCGCTGTTCCCACGGCACCCAAGCGGGCGCGACCAAGGCCTCCGGCCCCGGCTGCAGCACCAGCTCGCTCACCGTGACCGGCTCGTCCGGTCCGGCCACCGCGACGGTGACCGACCAGCGCCAGCCCCGGTATCCGGGCACGGTCGCTTCGAAAAGGTGGCTCGCGGACACCGCGTCCTCGCGCTCCACCCCGACGTGCTCGCCGACCTGTTCAGCGGGGGCTTCCGCCAGCACGGCCTCTCGCGCGATCGCCACGGCGTCCGCGAGCTTCCGGTGGAGAGAGCCGTCGTCCAGGGTCAACAGCAGCGTCATGCCCCCAATTGTGCCGCACGCATCCGCGCCGCCCGTGCCAGGCTGTTCCTCGTGCGAACCCGGATCGTCTGGCCGCTGGTGGCCGCTGCCCTGCTCGGCGGGTGCGCGGGCACCCAAGCGACGCCCGCCCAGCCCGAACAGCTCACCGTCCAGGTGCTCGAGACCCTGCCGCACGACTCGGCAGCCTTCACCGAAGGTCTCGAATACTCCGGCACGACCCTGTACGAGAGCCGCGGTCTCGAAGGACAGTCCGCGCTCACCGCGGGTCCGGCCGGCGGAACGCCAGCCAAACAGGTGACAGTGCCGTCGCCGCTGTTCGCGGAGGGCATCACGGTGCTCGGGCCGAAGCTGTGGCAGCTGACCTGGCGCGACGGAATCGCCATCGAACGCGACTCCCAGACGCTCGCCGAACTGCGGCGCGTGCACTACGACGGCGAGGGGTGGGGGCTGTGCCACCAGCCCAGCGGGCGGCTGGTGATGAGCAACGGGTCGTCGAAGCTCACCTTCCGTGATCCGCAAACGTTTGCGGCCACCGGTTCCGTCGAGGTCAGCCAGGACCAGCTGAACGAACTGGAGTGCGTCGGCGACACCGTCTACGCGAACGTCTGGCAGACCGGCACCATCCTGCGCATCGACGCGAACACCGGACGGATCACCGCGAAAATCGACGCCAGCCGGCTTCGCAAGCCTGCCCGGCCCGGCGAGGACGTGCTGAACGGCATCGCCGCGATCCCCGGGACGGACGAATTCCTGCTGACCGGGAAGCTGTGGCCGTCCTCGTTCCGCGTGAAGTTCGTCCCGGAAAATCAGCGAACCGGCACGTGACCGGGCGGTACGGGACCTCGATGAGGCAGGATTGAACCGTGGCCCTCTTCAGCTCGCGCTCCAGTTCCGACAGCCCTCTCGGCGGGCAGTCGGGCAAAGGCCGTGGGCGGAAGAAGCGCCGCTGGACGCCCGAGCCCGGCGCGGCGCAGGCCCGTTCGTGGCGCGACGCCCCGCCGACCCGGGTCGATCAGGCCGTTGACCAGCGCACTCGCCAGGCTCCGCCGGAGCACGCGCCGGAGCCGCCGAGGGCCCGCCCGGAGCGAATCCCGCCCGAACCTCCGCGCGGCCGCCCCGCTGAACCGCCGCCGCGGACCGAGCACGTCGACCCGCGCCGCTATCCCGGACGTCCGGAGCCGCGCAGCGCGTTCTACGACGACGCGCCGCCGTTCCCCCCGAACGCCGAGGAAGCGCCCACTGGTGCCGTCCCGATGGGACACCGGCCGCCGCCACCGCCGCCGCGCGGAGCCCGGCCGTACCCGCCGCGTGATCACCGCACCGAGCCCGTCCACCCGCGTCCATACGACGACCGTCCCGGCAGCGCCGGCTACGAGCACTACGACACCGGCGGCTACGCGGGCGAACCACGCATCGAAGACGAGCAGGACGAGGCGCTGCACACCACCGCCGTCCCCGGCGCGGGTTCGGTTCCGAAGCTGCCGAAGAAGCTCACCGTCACGCGGGTCGCCGCGCTGCGCAGCCGTCAGCTGAGCGGGCAGGCGATCGGCGCGTTCCAGCGCGCCACCAAGGCAGACGGCGCGGACAAGTCCGGTCTCACCTCGCTGATGTACGCGGTGATGCTGAACTATGCCAGCGACGCCGCGATGGCGATCGCGCTGGCCAACACGCTGTTCTTCGCCGCGACCAGCGGCGAGAGCAAGGGCAAGGTCGCGCTGTACCTGCTGATCACGATCGCGCCGTTCGCGCTCGTCGCGCCGGTGATCGGCCCGGCGCTGGACCGGATCCAGCGCGGCCGCCGGCTCGCGATGTGCGTCTCGTCGATCGGGCAGGGCCTGATGGCCGTGGTGATGGCGCTGCACTTCGACGACTGGCTGCTGTACCCGGCGGCGCTCGGGATGATGGTGCTGTCGAAGTCGTTCACCGTGCTGAAGGCGGCCGTCACGCCGCGCGTGGTACCGCCGGAGATCACGCTGTCGAAGACCAACGCGCGGATCACCGTGTTCGGCCTGATCGCTGGCGGCGTGTTCGGCGCGCTGGCCAGCGGCGTGAGCAGCCTCACCAACTCCTCCGGCGCGCTGTGGTTCACCGCCGTGATCTGCGTGGCCGCGGCCGTGCAGTCGATGCGGATCCCGGCGTGGGTCGAGGTGACCGAGGGCGAGGTCCCGACGTCGCTGTCCGCGCGGCCGGAGCCGAAGCAGAAGCGGCGGCGCCAGCCGATGGGCCGGCACATCGTCGTTGCCTTGTGGGGCAACGGATCCGTGCGCGTGCTGACCGGGTTCCTGATGATGTTCGCCGCCTTCGCGGTGAAGGCGCAGACCGAACACGCCGGGCACAGCCCGTTCGTGCAGCTGCTGTTGCTGGGCATCATCGGCGCGGCGGCCGGGGTCGGCGGGTTCGTCGGCAACGCGCTGGGTTCGCGGCTGCACTTCGGGGCGGCGGACCAGGTGATCGTGGCCTGCGTGGCGGCGTGTGTCGTGACGACGTTGGTCGCGACGCTGCTGCCCGGCCTCGCCACGGCGGCGATCGTGGGGCTCATCGGCGCGACCGCCAGCGCGCTGGCGAAGATCAGCCTCGACGCGGTGATCCAGGAGGATCTGCCGGAACAGTCGCGCGCGTCGGCGTTCGGGCGTTCGGAGACGGTGCTGCAGCTGTCGTGGTGCATGGGCGGCGCGGTCGGGCTGCTGCTGCCGCCGACGTACTGGATCGGCTTCCTGGTCGTGACGCTCCTGCTGGCGGTCGGCCTGACGCAGACGTTCCTGGTGCAGCGCGGCGGTTCGCTGCTGCCCGGCCTCGGCGGCAACCGCCCGTTGCGCCCGGAGCCGACCGGCAGCTTCCCCACCCCCGGGCCCGCCAGGGGCCGCCGGTAATCTCGGGCCATGCGACGTTCCCGGGTGGTGGCCGTGCTCGCGGCCGGTGGTTTCGCGGTGGCCGGCTGTTCCGCGCCGGGCCCGGCCGAGGTGACTTTCTACGCCGACGGGCACACGATCACCGCCGCCCCGATCGGCAACTGCGACATCAAATCGGGCGTCTGCGCGGCCAACCCCGGCGCGACGGGCAAGCTCAAGGTGCGGCCGGGCCGGTCGGTGCAGATCTCGGTGCCGAAGGAGATCGCCGAGACGCCCTGGAAGGTCACCGTGCAGTACGTGAACAGCAAGGGCGAGCCCCAGCCGCTCAAGGAGGACATCATCACCTCCCGCGACCGCTACGCCTACACCGCGACCCCGCCCGCGAAAGACGACCAGATCGTCGTGGTCGAGATCGCGCAGGCGTCGGTGATCAGCCGCACCGGCGACCCGAACGACGCGGAGGCGGTCACGACGGCGCTGTGGTCGCTGCAGGTACAGCCCGCTTGAGTTCTCGAACCTCGTCGACAAGTCCGTGAAGGGCTCCTTGAGGGAATCTGATTCCCTCAAGGAG
>NZ_JBSHAM010000055.1:0-66259 GCF_053611505.1 Amycolatopsis sp. NPDC054798
GTCCACACGGGACGCCAACCCATCCGAAATGCCCGATTGACGCCTTCCGGATCGTTTCTGTAGGTCCGTGAAGGGCCCCTTGAGGGAATCTGATTCCCTCAAGGGGTCCTTCACGGACTTGAAAGCGACGCCGCTCCCCTGCGGGGCAATGCCCTGCGCCACCCGGAGGAAAGTTCGGCGGCCGAACGATGCGCCGCCCGTCGCGACCCGCGTAGGCAAGCGGCCAATACTGTCTCACTAGGAGTCCGAAGGACGGGAAAGACCAGGCAGATCGCCTGGCTAATGCACATCCGGGGCGGTTTCGCACCGCTGGAGTGAGCCTTCTCCCACGATCCGGACGCCCTTGGACCAGGTTCGGCTCGCGTGGCAATCTGAGCCGGTGAGTCCTGCCGGTGTCCTTCTCGTGGCGCGCCGCCACGTCGACCTTCTCCGGGTCGCGAGCGCGCTCTGCCGGCCTGTTCGCTGACTCCCGCCGAAGCCTGCCCAGCCCACCACCTGGACCACCGGCCCGCTCTCGCCCCGCATCGACGCCGCGGCGGAGCCGCCTCGACCACCCCGCCCGGAGGATCTTCATGTCCGCACCCACGCGTGAAACGCCCGCGAAGGGCCGCGCGCCCCGGCCGCGCCAGAAGCGGGGCGAGGGTCAGTGGGCGCTCGGTTACCGGGAGCCGCTGAACCCGAACGAGCGCTCGAAGAAGGACGACAGCCCGCTCAACGTCCGCGCCCGGATCGAAAACATCTACGCGCACCGGGGCTTCGACTCCATCGATCCCGGCGACCTGCGCGGCCGGTTCCGCTGGTTCGGCCTCTACACCCAGCGCAAGCCCGGCATCGACGGCGGCCGCACCGCGCTGCTGGAGCCGGAGGAGCTGGACGACCGCTACTTCATGATGCGCGTCCGCATCGACGGCGGCGCGCTCACCACCGAGCAACTGCGGGTGGTCGGCGAGATCTCGCAGCAGCACGCGCGCGACACCGCCGACATCAGCGACCGGCAGAACATCCAGTACCACTGGATCGAGATCGAGGACGTGCCCTCCATCTGGTCCCGGCTGGAGAACGTCGGCCTGTCCACCACTGAGGCGTGCGGCGACTGCCCGCGCGTCGTGCTCGGCTCCCCGGTCGCCGGCATCGCCGAGAACGAGGTGCTCGACGCCACTCCGGCGATCGACGAGATCCTCAGCCGCTACATCGGCGACCCGCGGTTCGCCAACCTGCCGCGCAAGTTCAAGACCGCGATCTCCGGGCTGCCGGACATCGTGCACGAGATCAACGACATCGCCTTCGTCGGCGTGGACCACCCCGAGCACGGTCCCGGCCTCGACCTGTGGGTCGGCGGCGGGCTGTCCACGAACCCGATGCTCGCGCAGCGGCTCGGCGCGTGGGTGCCGCTGGACGAGGTCCCGGAGGTGTGGGCGGGAGTCGTCTCGATCTTCCGCGACTACGGCTACCGGCGGCTCCGTTCGCGGGCGCGGCTGAAGTTCCTGGTCAAGGACTGGGGCATCGAAAAGTTCCGCGAGGTGCTCGAAACCGAATACCTCAAGCGGAAGCTGATCGACGGCCCGCCGCCGGAAAACCCCGCGACCCCGGTCGACCACGTCGGCGCGCACCGGCAGAAGGACGGCAAGTACTACGTCGGAGCCGCGCCGATCGCCGGGCGGGTGTCGGGCAGCACGCTGGTCGCCGTCGCCGACGCGGCCGAGCGCGCCGGATCGCAGCGGGTGCGGCTGACCCCGCACCAGAAGCTGGTCGTGCTCGACGTCCCCGAGGATAAGCTCCCCGCCTTGGAGGCGGAGCTGAGCGAACTGGGCCTGAAGACCAAGCCGTCGCCGTGGCGGCGCAGCGTGATGGCGTGCACCGGGCTGGAGTTCTGCAAGCTCGCGATCGTCGAGACGAAGGTGCGCGCGCAGCAGCTGGTCGCGGATCTGGAGAAGTCGCTCGCCGACATCAACGCGCAGCTGGAGACGCCGGTGACGGTGCATCTCAACGGCTGCCCGAACTCCTGCGCCCGCGTGCAGACCGCGGACATCGGGCTCAAGGGCCAGATCGTCACCGACGCCGACGGCAACCAGGTCGAGGGCTTCCAGGTGCACCTCGGCGGCGGGCTCGGCCTCGACGCCGGGTTCGGCCGGAAGCTGCGCGGGCACAAGGTCACCGCCGGCGAGCTGGTCGAGTACGTGGAACGCGTGGTGCGCGCGTATGTCGCGGGCCGCGAACCGGGCGAACGTTTCCCGCAGTGGGCGCTGCGGGCGGACGAAGGGGTGCTGCAGTGACCGCGGTGGCGGACTACCGGGCGCTGGCCGAACGCGCCGAGAAGGAACTGGCCGACGCGACCGCCGAGGAGGCGCTGCGCTGGACGGCCGAGACCTTCGGCGACGACTTCATCGTGGCGTCGAACATGCAGGACGCCGTGCTGATCGATCTCGCCACGAAGGTCAAGCCCGCGGTGGACGTGCTGTTCTTGGAGACCGGCTACCACTTCGCCGAAACCCTCGGGGTGCGCGACGCGGTGCAGACGGTGTACCCGGAGGTGCGGATCGTCAACGCCCAAGCCGAGCAGAGCGTCGCCGAACAGGACGCGGAGTACGGGCCGAAGCTGCACGAACGCGACCCTGGCCAATGCTGCTTCCTGCGCAAGGTGGTTCCGCTGCGGCAGACGCTCGGCAAGTACTCGGCGTGGGTCACCGGCGTGCGCCGGGTCGACGCGCCGACCCGCGCGAACACGCCGATCGTCACCTGGGACGACCGCAACGGGCTGGTGAAGATCAACCCGATCGCGGCGTGGACCGACGACGAGTTCACCGGCTACCTGCACGAGAACGGGATCCTGGAGAACCCGCTGGTGTCGATCGGCTATCTCTCGATCGGCTGCGCGCCCTGCACCGCGAAGGTCGAACCGGGCCAGGATCCGCGCAGCGGCCGGTGGGCGGGGCAGTCGAAAACCGAGTGCGGTTTGCATGGCTGAGGAAGGAAACATGACGACTTTGGAGCCAGCGGCCGATGCCGCGGTGGACAATCTCGCCGCCCTCGAATCCGAGGCCATCCACATCTTCCGCGAGGTCGCGGGCGAGTTCGACCGGCCGGTGATCCTGTTCTCCGGCGGCAAGGACTCGACGCTGATGCTGCACCTGGCGATCAAGGCCTTCTGGCCCGCGCCGGTGCCGTTCCCGCTGCTGCACGTGGACACCGGGCACAACTTCGACGAGGTCCTGGAATTCCGCGACCGCGTGGTCGAAAAGCACGGCCTGCGGCTGGTCGTCGCGAAGGTGCAGGACTGGATCGACGACGGCAGGCTCGAGGAGCGCGCCGACGGCCTGCGCAACCCGCTGCAGACCACGCCGCTGCTGGAAACCATCGCGGAGAACAAGTTCGACGCGGTCTTCGGCGGCGGTCGCCGCGACGAGGAGCGGGCACGGGCGAAGGAGCGAATCTTCAGCCTGCGCAACGCTTTCGGCCAGTGGGAGCCGCGCCGGCAGCGGCCGGAGCTGTGGAACCTCTACAACGGACGGCACCGCCCCGGCGAGCAGGTCCGCGTGTTCCCGCTGTCCAACTGGACCGAGGCCGACGTGTGGAACTACATCGCGCGGGAGAAGGTCGAACTGCCTTCGATCTACTACGCCCACCAGCGCGCGGTCTACCAGCGCGACGGCATGTGGCTCAGCGAAGGCCCATGGGGCGGGCCGCGTCCCGGCGAGGACGTGCGCGAGCTGAGCGTGCGCTACCGGACCGTCGGCGACGGTTCGTGCACGGGGGCGATCGAATCCACGGCGTCCACTGTGGAGGAAGTCATCGCCGAGGTGCAGGCTTCGCGGCTCACCGAACGCGGCGCGACCCGCGCCGACGACCGGATGTCCGAGGCGGCCATGGAAGACCGCAAACGGGAGGGCTACTTCTGATGTCGAGCCTGCTGAGGCTGGCCACCGCGGGCAGCGTGGACGACGGGAAGTCCACGCTGGTCGGGCGGCTGCTGTACGACACCAAGTCCGTCCTCGCCGACCAGCTCGACGCGGTCACCCGCGCGTCTGTCGACAAAGGACTGTCCACTCCGGACCTTTCGCTGCTCGTCGACGGCCTGCGCTCGGAGCGCGAGCAGGGCATCACGATCGACGTCGCGTACCGGTATTTCGCGACGCCGAAGCGGTCGTTCGTGCTCGCCGACACCCCGGGACACGTGCAGTACACCCGCAACACGGTCACCGGCGCGTCCACCGCGCAGCTCGCCGTGCTGCTGGTCGACGCGCGCAACGGCGTGGTCGAGCAGACCCGGCGGCACGCGGCCGTGCTCGCGCTGCTCGGCGTTCCGCGGCTGGTGCTGGCGGTGAACAAGATCGACCTCGTCGGCTACGACGAGAACACCTTCGGCGTCATCGCCAAGGAGTTCACCGCGCACGCGGAATCCCTCGGCTACGACGCGGCGTCCGTCGTCGCCATCCCGGTTTCGGCGCTAGTCGGCGACAACGTCGCCAGCCGGTCCGAGCGAACCCCTTGGTACAACGGCCCGTCACTGCTGGAGCACCTCGAAAACGTGCCGGTGGCACCGGATCCGCACGATTCCGCACTGCGGTTCCCGGTGCAGTACGTGATCCGCCCGCGCACCCCGGAGTACCCGGACTACCGCGGCTACGCCGGTCAGATCGCCGCCGGCACGGTGCGTCCTGGCGACGAGATCGTCGTGCAGCCGCAAGGGATCCGCAGCCGGGTCGAGCGGATCGACACCGCCGACGGGCCGTTGGAGGAAGCGGGAGCCGGAACCTCGGTGACCCTGCTGCTCGCCGACGACATCGACATCAGCCGCGGCGACCTCATCGCGGCCGCCGACTCGCCGCCGGAGGTGAGCGACGAGATCACCGGCACGCTGTGCTGGCTGTCGTCGAAGCCGCTCAAGACCGGCGCGCGGGTGCTGGTCAAGCACGGCACCCGGACCGTGCAGGCGCTGACCGCCGAGTTGCACGCCCGGTTCGACGAGCAGACACTGTCCAGTGTGGAGTCCCCGGAAAGCCTGGAGCTGAACGACATCGGCAGCGTCACCCTGCAGCTGGCCGAGCCGCTGCCGGTGGACGACTACGGCGTCAGCCCGCGCACCGGCGCGTTCCTGGTGATCGACCCGAAGGACGGCGACACCCTCGCCGCCGGTCTCGTCGGAGAGCGGTTCTCGTGACGCCTCCCCTGGTCGCCGTCGCGCACGGCAGTCGTGATCCCCGCTCCGCCGCGACCGTGCGGGCGCTGGTCGACGTCGTCCGTGCGCAGGCACCGGGGCTGGACGTGCACGAGTCGTTTCTCGACCTGTCGGAGCCGCGCGTCACCGACGTGCTCCGCAAGCTCTACGCCGATGGGCACCGCTCCGCGGTCGTGGTGCCGTTGTTGCTGGGCAGCGCTTTCCATGCCCGGGTCGACCTGCCCGCGCTGGTCGACGAGGTGACCGCGGAGTGCCCCGGGTTCCGGATCCAGGTGTCGGACGTGCTCGGCGCGGACCCGGCGCTCGAAGCCGTCGCCCTCGAAAGGCTCGCCGGAGCCCGCCGCCGCGCCGGGACTGGGATCCTGCTGAGCGCGGTCGGCTCCTCCAACCCTGACGCCAACGCGGTCGTCGCCGGCTTGGCCGCGCGCTGGGAAAAGCAGCTCGGGCTTCCGGTGAGCGAGGCGTTCGCCAGCGCGACCCAGCCGGACATCCCGGCCGCCGCCGCCCGCCTGCGCGACCGCGGCGTCCGGCATCTCGTGGTGGCGTCGTGGTTCCTGGCCCCCGGCCTGCTGCCGGACCGGATCGCCTCGCTGGCCCGCGACGCCGACCCGGACGCGTTCATCGCCGAGCCGCTGGCGGACGACCCGCGCGTGGCGGACGTCGTGATCGGCCGGTATGCCGCCGCGATCTCCGGCCTGCTGCGGACCGCCGCCTGACCTTCACACCGGGCAGACCGCCCCGGTCGCCCGCAGCGATGCTTCCCACAACCGGCGTTGCAGGTCGTCGTCGTGCGAACGCGGGCTGGACTTGACCCGCTCCGGACAGCCGCGGATCTCGAAAAGCCCGCCGGGACCGTAGTACTCGCCGTTGCGCGCGCCGGGATCGGTGGCCGCTCGCAGGGTCGGCAGCGCGCCCATCGCGGGCGTCCGCCCGAGCAGCCGGGCGATCGCCAAGTTCACACCCCGGAAAACTGGCGACGAGTATCGGAAGATGTCGGTAGTCGCCCCGCCGGGATGCGCGGCGAGCGAGACGGTTTCGGTGCCGCGCAAGCGTTTCGCGAGTTCGTAGGCGAACAGCAGATTGGCCAGTTTCGACGCCGGATAGCCGCTGGCCGCCCGCAGGTCTTCAGGGTCGATCCGGCCGAACCGGTGCGCGATGCTGCTGACCGTCACCACCCGGGAGCCCGGCACCTCGAGCAGCAGTGCCGTCCACGCGAAGTGGCCGAGGTGATTCACCCCGAACTGCGTTTCGAATCCGTCGGCGGTCCGGCCGGACACGCCGGTCACCCCGGCGTTGTTGATCAGCAGGTCGATCCGGTCGTGCCGGGCGCGCAGCTCGCCGGCCGCCTCCCGCACGGAATCCAGCGACGCCAGATCCAGCCGGACGACCTCCGCCCCCGGGCCGATCCGGCGCACCGCGTCGTGTGCTTTCCGCTCGTCCCGGCAGGCCAGCACGACCCGGGCCCCGCGCTCAGCCAGCGCGCGGGCCGCCTCGAAGCCGATCCCCGTGTTCGCACCGGTGACCACCGCGACCCGGCCGTGCTGCTCGCCCTCTAACCTGAACCACTCGTTCATGTTGTATAGTGAACCATCAGTTCACCTTTATCGGCAAGGAGCGGCAGTGCGAGCGGACGCGGCACGAAACCGGGCGGCGATCCTCACCGCCGCGCGAACCCTGCTGATCGCGCGCGGGCCCGAGGCCGGAATGGACGAGATCGCCGCCGAGGCAGGGGTCGCCGTCGGCACTCTCTACCGGCATTTCCCGGCCAAACAGGACCTGATAAGCGAGATCGCCGAAGACCTCGGCACCGCGATCACCGACCTGCTCGACACTGCCGCTGCCCGGGTCTCCGCAGGCAAGACCACCGCAGCGGACGAACTTCTCGACCTGATCCGCCGAGTCGTCGTCGACCTCGGCGAAGCGCGCCTGCTCCGCGCCGCGCTCTCGAACCTCTCGCCCGAGCCGCTGCGAGCGATGCGCGAGCACGCGACCAACGCGATCGAATCCCTCATCGACTCCGCGCACCGAGACCGCGCCTTGCGCCCGGGGATCTCTGCCGACGACGTCGGACTGCTCCTGGCCGCTTCGCCCGGCGCCGACGTTCCGGAACCCGCCCGGCAGCGCTGGGTCGAATTGGCCTGGCTCGCCCTGTCGGACCACCGTCAGTAGGCCCGAACGGCCGATCGGACCGCCCCTACCGCCACGAGGTGAGCGATATTCACATTTTCCGTTACGGTACGCGCCTGTGAACGGTCAATCCTTGACGCACTGCTTAACTTGCCGGTAACTCTCTAATCGCTGCGCAGCTTTCTCTCTCCCCCGTGAAACCCGCAGGTAGGAGCACACAGATGAAAGCACCTCACTTTTACCGGCTGGCCGCGCTGACGGCAGTCGCCGCCCTTCCGCTCGCCCTCGCCGCCCCGGCGTCCGCCGCGGCCGCGGTCACCTTCGACTGTCAGGCCGACGCGCCGGTGGTCGGCCCGCAGCAGGTTTCGCTGACCCAGAACGCCGACGTCACCGCGCCCGCGACGGTCGCGCCCGGCGGCGCGTTCGACGTCGTCATCGACCCCGCCCCCAACACCGTCCCGAGCGACGTGGGCGGCAACAAAGTCAAGAACATCAACACCTTCGCGCTGAAATTCCCGATCCCGGCCAACTCGACCTACGTCAGCGCCGACCTCACCGGCGGCTCCGGCCTCGGCGACACCGCGCCGACGATCAGCGTTGCCGACGGCGTCGCGACACTAAGCTTCCCCGGCCCGATCGCCGGCGGTTCGACCTTCGAACTGCCGACCATCACCGCGCACCTCAAGGCGGGCGACTCCGGCAAGATCGAAACGAAACTGTCCGGCACCAGCTACAGCGACCCCGGCCTGACCTTCAAGGCCGTGGCCAGCAGCATCATCGGCGACGTGACCGCGCCGACGGCGTGCTTCCCGAACCCGAGCCCGGTCTTCACGACCACGACCATCGGCTGATCCGCACCGCGGCCACCCCCTGCGCCCGGGTGGCCGCGGTCCGGTTCACGGCAGCAGCAATCCCCAGTAGACCGCCCACGGAACGAACACCAGCCCGGCTGCGAGCGGCGCGATCGCCCCGCGCCGCCGGTCCGGTTTCCGCAACCCCGCAACGGTTATTGCCAACGCCACCACCGTCGCCACCGCCAGCGTTTGCACCGCGAGCCACGGCAACGGCCGCCCGGCGAGCACCGGCCCGAAATCCTTCATCCCGGACAACTGCGCCCAGCCCAGCAATCCGACGAAGCCAGCGACAGTCGCCGTCCCCAACCCGGCCAGCCACCGCGACGACCTGGTCCCCCGGCGACGCACCAGCGAAACCACGCCGCCGACCGCGAACCCGCCGAGCAGCAAGGCAAGCGCAATCGCTTGCACCCCAACAGATTCCCACCAGGCAAGCGGCTGCAGCGCTTCGGTCGGCCGCTGCGTGAAGGCCGCGGTCTCGACGTGCACGCCCCGCCGGTCCGCCAGCCATTCCCCGACGACTGCCGGATAGCCGGGCACAACTCGAGGCAGCCGGTCGAACCCGGCGTCGCTGGTCGCGTACAGATCCGGCCCGCCGCCCGCGACGAACCGGATCGTGTGGTCCGGTTTTCCGGCCAGCGCGTCCGCGAAAATCCGGGAGCTCTCCACCGGCGCGTGGTTGATGTCGAGGTCGCCCCACAACGCCAGGATCGGCTGTTTCAGCCGCCGCAACACCGGCACCGGGTCGTAATCGGCCTCGGGAAACAGTCCGGCCCCGATCGCGAACCGGGTGCCTTGGACCGGCAAGGTCGTCAGCAGCGAACCGGAAATCCCTTGGTGGCGAAGGACATTCCCCCAATACCACGAGGTCTGCCTCGCTCCACCCAACCCGGATCCGCCGACCGTGATCACGTACGAGATGTCGGCCGTCCGCGTCGCGGCGAGCGGCGCGACCCACGCACCCTCGCTGACGCCCCAGACGCCGACGTCCTTGGCTCCCGACTGTGCCCGCAACGCGCGCACCGCCGAGACCAGATCGTCCGCCAGCACGCCGTAATTGCGCTGGGTTTTCGAATAACCGCTGGTACGCCGGTCGTACACGAGTGTCGTGACGCCGAGCCGCGTGAACATCTCAGCCTGCAACCGCAGGTCGTCCCGGGTCCGCCAGTCCGACCCGCCTTGCAGGACGATCGCGGACTTCGCTGGTCCTTCCGGCCGGAATACCGTGCCGTGCAAGGCAATCCCGCCAGAGCCAGTGAAACTGAGGTCAGCGGACGGTGGTGCTTGTACTGGCTGGGCGGTCGGCAAGACCGAGCCCAGCGCGAGGATCGCGGCAGCGAGCCGCGATTTGCCCCAGGGCAGCATGAAGTGTTCTCCTTGCTTCGGGAGATCGTGCGCGTTTTCCCTTATTCCTGGGTGCCGAGTGGCCGCTCGGCACCCAGGGCCTTTCTTGAGGTCAGTCCTGGCCTGCCTCCTCTCCGGCCGACGCCGGGAACGCGATCATCCGCGTCTCGACCCGGCGCGCCCCCTCCGGCGTCTCGTCGTCCGGCCGTTGGTACCGCCGCAGCAAGGCGAGATACGCCTCGAAGAAATCGCCCAGCTCGTCCAGCGTCACGGTGATCGCGCCGCGCGAGTACGGAACCGCGTCCGCCCACTCCCCGAGCTGCGGCCGGTCGCGCTCGAACCGTTCGTACAGCTCGGTGTCGCCCGCGAGCCACAACCGGTGCAGCTCGCCGATCGCAGCCTTGGCCGGATCGTCCCGCTCGTCCGCGGGCGGCAACCGCAGGTCGTAATCCGTCACGCGCCACCAGCGCTCCCGCCCGCGCGCGCGTTCGGGAAGCTCCTCGACGAACCCGTTCTCCGCCAGGATCCGCAGGTTGTAACTGGTCCCGCCGCTGGTGACGCCCAGCCGCTCGGCGAGCGTCGTCGACGTCGCCGGCCCGGACGCGGCGAGCGCCTCGAGAATCCGCTGCCGCAACGGGCTCGCGAGCGCTTTGAGGGCTTTCAGATCAGCGCGACGAGGTTCTGCCATGCTTCCAAAGTAGCGGTGCACGAGTTTTCATGCACGCTTTTTCGTGCATGAACTTCACACCCGCTCCCGGACCGCCGGTATGCGAAAGTGTCAGGCATGGCTGACGAACTGGTGCACTACGAGGTGGCGGTCGGCATCGCCACGATCACCCTGGACTCCCCGCACAACCGCAACGCGCTGTCGGCGCAGCTGCGAAGGGAACTGAGCGAGTCGCTGACCAAGGCTCGCGAGGACGACGCGGTGCGCGTGGTGCAGCTGACCCACACCGGCCCGGTCTTCTGCGCGGGCATGGATTTGAAGGAAGCCCGCGGGGCAGGCTCGTCCGACCAGGGCGTGAACGAGTTCCCGCAGATCCTGGACCAGCTGTGGACGAGCCCGAAACCGGTCGTCGCCCGGCTGGCCGGCCCGGCTCGCGCGGGCGGCATCGGCATGGTCGCCGCCTGCGACATCGCGGTCGCGGTCCCGGAAGCGACCTTCGCCTTCTCGGAGGTCCGGATCGGCGTCGTCCCGGCGGTTATCAGCCTGACGGTGCTCCCGAGGCTGAACGCCCGGGCCGCGCACGAACTCTTCCTGACCGGCGACGTGTTCGACGCGAAGCGCGCGGTGGAAATCGGTCTCCTGAACGCCTGCGTCCCGGCGGAAGACCTGGACAAGACCGTCGAGGGCTACCTCAAGTCGCTGACCCTGGGCGGCCCGAAAGCCCTGGCCGCCACCAAGGAACTGCTGGCCCGCCCGCGTCCGGCCACCCCGGCCGAGGGCTTCGCCGACATGAACGCCCTCTCCGCCGGGTTCTTCGCGAGCGAAGAAGGCCAGGAAGGCATCCTGGCCTTCGCTCAGAAGCGGAAGCCGAACTGGGTCCCGCAGGACTGACGGCGCCGGTGAGGGGACTCCTCCGGGAGTTCCCTCACGGACCGCTTCAGGAATCCACCAGCACCAAGGTCAGCCGCCGCGCACCGGAGCCCATCGCGCGCTGCGCGTCCGACAGCACGCTCCGCACCGCCAGATAAGCCTTGGGTTCGGCGGCCTTCAATCCGTCCGAGCCGACCCAGATCAGCACGTGCTCGCCGGTCGGCAACCACGACAAATCCGTGAGCATGTCGTACAGCGCGTCCAGATTCCGCCCGAAGTAAGACGGAAAAGACAGCGCCTCGCCGATCGCGTCCAGCGCCGACAGCTTGTCCAGCGTCCGCGCCCCGTCGATCCGGTGCGGATAAGCCCCGCGCGCGAAAGCCGCGTCCGCCGCGGCCTGCGCCGTTTCCCCGCTCACCGCGCGGGGTCCACAACGACGAACGACGCGTAATGATCCGCTGTGTAATACAACTCTTTCCCCGCCCCTGTGATCAGCCGGCGTGCCCCTCGGTCCGGGCTTCCTGGCGTCTTCACGGTGTACTCGTGGTAGTAGCCGTTCTTCTCCGCCGGCAGCACCTTTTCCCGGTTCTGGAACACGACGTCGTCGTTGCGCGGGTACGGATAGGGCCCGCCCTTCTGGATCAGGTTCCAGGTGTCCTTCGCCTGCGACGGCAGCGACGACAACGGCTTCACCGGCAGCTTCGAATCCGCCCCCGGCACCTTCCCGGAGGCGGCGGCCGGGGCGCCCGACGAGGACGCGGGCGCCGGCGAATCCGGGGACCCGGCGGTTTCCTTGACGAGCCACCCGCCGAGCACCAGCACGAGGAGACCGACGAGCGCAGCGGTGATCCGCCTACGGTTGACCATGGTGTGCCAGCTTAGGAGCGGCCGGGACCGTCGTCGTCACGGGCCGTGCCGAACCGGCGGCCGAAGCGTTCGACCAGCTTGTCGATGGCCCACGCGGCGAGCAGGCACAGCGGCACGAGCACCGCCATCACCAGCACGAATTGCACGGGGAACCAGGCTTGGGCGAGCCACAGCTCGACCCCGTCCCACCAGTTGGCCAGGCCGTCAAACACGAGTGTGAGCCTACGCGCGCTCGACTGCGCCGGGCCGGGCAGGGCGGGTAGGTTGCTGCCATGTTCGCCGTATACGCGCAGGAACCCAACGCCGAGTCCCCGCTCGATTCGCTGGTCGTCGGCGAGCGGCCGGAACCCGAAGTGCCCGAAGGCTGGGTGCGGGTGCACGTCAAAGCCGCCAGCCTGAACATGCACGACCTGTGGACCTTGCGCGGCGTCGGCATCAAGGCAGACCAGTTCCCGATGATCCTCGGCTGCGACGGGGCGGGCACGCTCGACGACGGCACCGAGGTCGTGCTGCATTCGGTGATCAACGCGCCGGGCTGGCAGGGCGACGACACGCTCGACCCGAAGCGCACTCTGCTCACCGAGAAGCACCAGGGCACGTTCGCGGACCAGGTCGTGGTCCCGGCCCGCAACGCGGTGCCGAAGCCGGCCGGGCTGAGCTTCGCCGAGGGCGCGACGATGGGCACCGCGTGGCTCACCGCGTACCGGATGCTGTTCGTGAAATCGGGCCTGCGCCCCGGCCAGACGATGCTGGTCCAGGGCGCGTCCGGCGGGGTGTCGACCGCGCTGATCGCGCTCGGCCGCGCCGCCGGGTTCCGGGTGTGGGTCACCGGGCGGACCGAGGAGAAGCGCGCGCTGGCCGAGAGCATCGGCGCGCACCAGGCGTTCGAGTCCGGCGCGCGGCTGCCCGAGCGGGTGGACGCGGTGTTCGAGACCGTCGGCAAGGCGACCTGGGGGCACACGCTCAAATCGCTCAAGCCGGGCGGCGTGGTCGTGGTGTCCGGTTCGACCAGCGGCCCGGACCCGTCGGCCGATCTGCAGCGGGTGTTCTTCCTGCAGCTGCGGGTCCTCGGCTCGACGATGGGCACCCGCGACGAGCTGGCCGACCTGCTCGCCTACCTCGATCTGAAGGGCATCAAGCCGCAGATCGGCACGGAGCTCCCCCTGACGGAGGCCCCCGCGGGATTCGCCGCGATGGCCGCCGGGGAGACCGCGGGAAAGATCGTCTTCACTCGCTGATCCCGATCGAAGCGCGTTGACCTGGGCTTTCGCCTTTCGAGCGAGTCCAGGTCAACGCTTTTACCTGCTTTCCGGTGAATCGTCAACACCCCAGCTTCGCAATCAGATAGTGACCCCCGAAGTTCCACCAGAAGTCAACCTTGGGCGGTTAACCTGGAGAACATGACCGCGACGCAGCGGCCAGTCCCGGTCGCCCGGGGCGGCCAGGACCCCGCCGAACCGGAGGCGATCCGGGAATCGTTCCGGCGCTTCGCCGGCATGCGCACGCGCGTGCTGGAGGTCGGGCCGCCCGTCGCCGAGGCGTCCGCACCCAAGCGCACGCGCCGCAAGGGCGCGGAGAAACCCCGCGCGCCCCGGCTCGTGTTGCTCCACGGGTATTGCGACAGTGCCGACACGTGGCGTCCGGTACTCGGAGAACTAGCCGCGGCGGGCATCGCCGCGGTCGCGGTCGATCTTCCCGGCTTCGGAGACGCGCAGCCGCTGCGCCCCGGCGCGATGCTGCCGCAGCTCGACGCGTTCACCGCCGCGGTGGTGCGCGAGCAGGCCGTGCTCGGCCCGGTGGTGCTCGCGGGCAACTCGCTCGGCGGCACGATGAGCCTGCGCGCGGCGCAGAATCGCCGGCTGCCGACCACGGGCGTGGTGTCGATCGCAGCGCCCGGTTTCGTCGACTCGTGGCTGGTGCGCACCGTCGGGCGCAACCCGCTGCCGCTGCGGCTGTACTCCTCGCTTCCGTTGCCGGTCCCGGGTTTCCTGGTCCGCGCGGTCGCCGAACAGCTCGTGCCGCGGATCCTCTACGCCGACTCGCGGCAGGCGGACGCCGGCCAGGTCCGGCGGTTCACCACGCTCTTCCCCGACTACCGGGCCACCACGTCCCGGCTCGAACAGGCGCGGCAGCTCGTCGCGGAGCTGGCCGACGCCTACCGGCTCGACCAGATCCGGATCCCGCTGCTCGCGGTCGCGTGCGGCAAGGACAAGCTCGTGACGGCCGCGTCCGGGCGGAAGCTGCACACCCTGGTGCCGCACAGCAGGCTCGTCGTCCGGGAGGACTGGGGCCACTGCCCGCAGCTGGACGCCCCGCCCGAGGTCGCGGAGCTGCTCGCCTTCTTCGCCGCGGGCGCGGTCCGCACGGCCGCCCGCCCGGCGCCCACGGTCAGCGACGTCGAGGACGACTCGGCGACCGGGTGACTCAGGCTGCCAAGATCGTCACACTGCGGAGTCGGTGACAGGCGCGGCGCCTCCGGGTACGGTGCCCTGCCAGGGCCCGGAACCCGGGTCCGGCGAACCACCAGTCTGAGGAGACATCGATGTCAGCTCCGCGCGGCGGCCCTAACCTGGGCTCCGGGTCCGGGATCTTCCGGCGGAAGCCGATCGAAACCATCGAGCAGGCGGGCGAAAGCGGCCTGCAGCGCACACTCGGCTTGCGGCAGCTGACCGCGATCGGCGTCGGCGGCATCATCGGCGCGGGCATCTTCTCGCTCGCCGGGGCGGTCGCGAACAAGACCGCCGGCCCGGCCGTGCTGATCTCATTCCTGATCGCGGGCATCGCGAGCGCCGCGGCGGCGTTCTCCTACGCCGAGTTCGCCGGGCTCATCCCGCGCGCGGGCTCCGCCTACACCTACGGGTACGCGGTGCTCGGCGAGATCGTCGGCTGGTTCATCGGCTGGGACCTGCTGCTGGAGTACACCGCGATCGTGTCCGTGGTGGCGATCGGGATCTCCGGGTACTTCAACGACCTGCTGGGCTTCCTGCACGTGTCGCTGCCGCACTGGATGTCCGGCGCGCCCGGCACCGAACCGGCGGGCGTGGAACCGGGGTCGTACAAGGTCAACCTGTTCGCGGTGCTGCTGTGCCTGTTGATCGCCTTCATCCTCAACCAGGGCATGAAGAACGCCGCGCGGTTCGAGACGCTGCTGGTGTACCTGAAGGTCGGCCTGGTGCTGCTGGTGATCGTCGTCGGCGCCTTCCACATCCAGAGCGGCAACTACAGCAACTTCTTCCCGTTCGGCCTCAGCGGCGCTTTCACCGGCGCGGCAACGGTGTTCTTCGCGGTCTTCGGCTACGACGCCATGTCCACCGCGGCGGAAGAGTCGCAGGACTCGCAGAAGCACATGCCGAAGGCGATCATCTACTCGCTGGCGATCTCGATGGTGCTGTACGTGCTGGCCTGCCTGGTGCTGACCGGCATGGTGAAGTACACCGACATCAACCCGGAAGCCGCGTTCTCGAGCGCTTTCGCGAAGGTGGGCCTCGGCTGGCTGGGCGCGATCATCGCGGTAGGCGCGATCATCGGCATCCTGACGGTGCTGTTCACCTTCCTGCTCGGCGCGACGCGTGTGGGCTACTCGATGAGCCGCGACGGCCTGCTGCCCAAGTGGTTCGCGAAGACCCACCCGGTGCGCAAGGTGCCGTCGCGCATCACCTGGATCCTGGGCGCCGCGTCCGCGCTGATCGCCGGGGTGCTGCCGATCGGAGAGGCCGCGGAGCTGACGAACATCGGCATCCTGCTCGCGTTCGTGGTCGTGTGCATCGCGGTGATCGTGCTGCGCTACAAGCGCCCCGAACTGCCGCGCACGTTCAAGACGCCCGGCATGCCGGTCGTGCCGATCATCGGGGTCGTGTTCTCGATCTGGCTGATCACGTTCCTGAAGCCGGAAACGTGGCTGCGCTTCGCGATCTGGTTCGCGATCGGGATGGTGATCTACTTCGCCTACAGCAAACGCCACTCCGCGATGGAACGCGGCGCCGAGGCCGGAGACGGGGATTCCGGCGGGGTTAAGTCCACTTCGGACTGATCCGTTGGCGGGTTCGTTCGGTTTATTGCGGGGGACGCTTTGGCGGCGTCCCCCGCATTTTCTTGTGCGGGCTTTCGCTGGAGCGCGCAGGGTCGGGATTGCCTGAGGCGACGCTCCTGGCTTGCCTTTGCTGCATAATCGGGCACCATCTCGGTCCGCCCGCGCAGATCGTTCTCTCCGGAGGCCGCGGCGGGAGCGCGCTCTTCGATACCGCGCGCAACTGGGTCACTTGTAGCTTGCCTGGGCTGCGTCTGTTCGGGGCGGCACACGAGCGCCTTCCGACCCGCCGGAAGTCTCAGCGCAGCCGGTCAAACTGTTCTGGTTCTGTGGTTTCAGGGAAATCTCGTTCGCCTGGATCGCGGTCAGCGCGCCGCGGCCATCGAGGCTTCCCGCCGCCGCGAACTCGTCGGGAAGGCTCGCACTGCCGCGCCCACTCACCGCAACCGTCAAGCTATTGCGCCACTGCGAGTTCAGCAGGCCTTCCCGCCCAATACCCCGCGTCCAGAAGACCGGAACCAGCCGAGCCGTCGTCGTCTCTGCCCTCGCCGCTCCGGGTTCTCAGCGCAACCGGTCGAGCCGTTCCACCGCAGCCTTCGCCTCGGCGCGCAACCGGGCCACGATCGAGGCCGCTGAACCGTCACCAGCGAGCGGATACGTCTGCCCCGCCCACAATGACATCGCCTCCGGGTCACCAGCTTTGGCAGCCGCCGCGCGGACCGGTTTGCTCAGGTGGTGCAGCTGCGGGTACGCGGCGGGCGCGTCCGCGGAAAGGTCGCTCAGGACGCGGTTCACCATGCCGCGCGCCGGGCGTCCGCTGAACGCGCGCGTGAACGCCGTCGTCCGGCCAGCTTCGGCGAGCGCACGCCGCTGGGTCTCGCCGGTGCCAGCTTCCGTCGCGAGCAGGAAAGCCGTGCCCAGCTGCGCCGCCGACGCACCGGCAGCCAGCACCGCCGCGACGTCGGCACCGTTGACCAGTCCCCCGGCCGCGATCAAGGGCAGGCTCGTGCGCGCGCCGAGCAAACGCAGCAGCGCGAGCAGGCCGTACTCCTCGCCGCCAGCCGGTTTGCCCGGGTCGTCGGTGAAGAGACCGCGATGACCGCCGGCTTCGAAGCCCTGCACGACCAGCGCGTCGGCTCCGCGCGCGGCGGCGAGGTCCGCCTCCTCCGGGTTCGTGACGGTGACCGCGACCTTGCCGCCGGCTTCGTGGATCCGCTGCACCTCGGCGGACGTCGGCGCGCCGAAGGTGAACGACACCACCGGAACCCGGTGCCGCACGACGAGGTCGAGTTTCGCCGGGTACTCGTCGTCGTCCCAGACCGGATCGCCGAGTTCGACGCCGTAACGGACGGCTTCGGCGAGCAACCGCTCGCGGTGCGCGTCGAGGTCCGCCACAGACCGGCCGCCGGGGACGAACAGGTTGGTGCCGAACCGGCCGCCGGTGAGGTCGGCGGTGTGCGCGATCCGGGCGTCCAGCGTCTCCGGGCTGAGGTAGCCCGCGGCGAGGAACCCGAACCCGCCCGCGCCCGTGACGGCGCCGACCAGCTGCGGAGTCGTGGGCCCGCCCGCCATCGGCGCCACGATCACCGGGAACTCGAGATCATCGAACATGCCCCCGAGCCTAGTGCCGGATCGGAAATGCGCCGGGCCGCCGCCGCGTTGCAGGAGAGCATGACGGCAACCCTGGAACAGCTCCGCGCGCTGTCGGTGGAGGAGAACGGCCTCGCGACCGTGGCCACGACCCGCGCCGACGGCACCGTGCACGCGTCCGTGGTGAACGCGGGCATCCTGGACGACCCCGTGACCGGCAAGCCGAGCGTGGGCTTCGTCGCCGTCGGCGGTGCGCACAAGCTCACGCTGCTGCGCCGCAACAGCCACGCGACCGTGACCTTCCGCCGCGGCTGGCGCTGGCTCTCGGTGACCGGCCCGGTCCGCCTGATCGGCCCGGACGACCCCGACCCCGCCTTCCCCGCCGACGGCCTCCCGCCCCTGCTGCGCGACGTGTTCCGCGCCGCCACCGGCACCCACGACGACTGGGCGGAGTACGACCGGGTGATGGCCGCCGAACGCCGGGCCGCGGTGTTCGTGGAGGTGGGCAAGATCATCGGGAACGGCTGACCGAGCCCTTCGCCCGCGCGACGTCCTGGCGGCTTAACCGGAACCGCTCAGCTCCTTCCGATCAGTTCCTCGGGCACCACCCGGACCGAGAACGGCCGTTGTGCTTCGAAAACCTCGGCACCCGCCGCCTTGGCGACCTGGCGATAGCGACCGTCCTCGTCCAGTTCGAACACGGCCAGTTCGGCAGTCACCGGATCGATCACCCAGTAGCTCGGGACGCCCAGCCTTTCGTAGAGCGCCTTCTTGGTGTTCAGGTCGTGAATCGACGTGCTCGGCGACAGCACTTCGACCGCGAGCACCGGCGGCACGGGCAGATCCTTGGCAGTGAAATCCTCGGTCCTTCCGACCAGCACATCCGGCTGCAGCTCTATTCGATCGCCCACGTGCACCGCGAACGGCGCGCCGACGACGAACATTTCTTCCGGGCAAGCCGCGTCGAGCACGCCGTACAGCCGGTAGCCGATGGTCTGGTGTCTCAGACCCGGCGCGGGGCTCACGAGGAGCGTCCCGTCGATGAGTTCGTAACGACGGCCGTCATCCGGCATCCCCTCGAGGTCGTGCACCGTCATGGGTCCCGACCCGGGAGGATTCTGGATTTCCGCCATGACCGTCATGGTGCTCTCCTTTCCCTGTTCGCGCCAGAGAGTCCCTGTCCGCAATTGAGAACACCAGACCCCACCGACAAAAAACGGCGGCTCCGGGAAACCCGGAGCCGCCGTTCACCCGAAGGTGGACCTACTTCTTGTTCTTCCCGTTGTCCTCAGTGGACAGTGCCGCGACGAAGGCCTCCTGCGGCACCTCCACCCGGCCGACGGTCTTCATCCGCTTCTTGCCTTCCTTCTGCTTCTCCAGCAGTTTCCGCTTACGCGAGATGTCGCCGCCGTAACACTTGGCGAGCACGTCCTTGCGGATGGCGCGGATCGTTTCGCGCGCGATGATGCGCGAGCCGATCGCGGCCTGGATCGGCACCTCGAACTGCTGACGCGGAATCAGCTCGCGCAGGCGCGTCGCCATCCGGTTTCCGTAGGTATACGCGGCGTCCTTGTGCACGATCGCGGAGAACGCGTCCACTGTCTCGCCCTGCAGCAGGATGTCGACCTTCACCAGGTCGGCCACCTGCTCGCCGGACTCCTCGTAGTCGAGCGACGCGTAACCGCGCGTGCGCGACTTCAGCGTGTCGAAGAAGTCGAAGATGATCTCCGCGAGCGGGATCGTGTAGCGCAGTTCGACCCGGTCCTCGGACAGGTAGTCCATGCCCAGCAGGTTGCCGCGTTTCGCCTGGCACAGCTCCATGATCGTGCCCACGAACTCCGACGGCGCAAGGATGCTCACCTTCGAGACCGGCTCGTGCACCTCGGAGATCTTGAGCCCGCTCGGCCAGTCCGACGGGTTCGTCACGACGACCTCGCTGCGGTCCTCCAGCACCACGCGGTACACCACGTTCGGCGCGGTGGAAATCAGGTCCAGCCCGAACTCGCGCTCCAGCCGGTCCCGGGTGATCTCCAGGTGCAGCAGGCCGAGGAAGCCGCAGCGGAAGCCGAAGCCCAGCGCGACCGACGTCTCCGGCTCGTAGGTCAGCGCCGCGTCGTTGAGCTGCAGCTTCTCCAGCGCTTCGCGCAGTTCCGGGTAGTCCGAACCGTCCACCGGGTACAGGCCGGAGAACACCATCGGCTTCGGTTCGCGGTAGCCGGCCAGCGGCTCCGTCGCGCCGTGCCGCTCGGACGTCACGGTGTCGCCGACCTTCGACTGGCGCACGTCCTTCACGCCGGTGATCAGGTAGCCGACCTCGCCGACGCCGAGTCCCTTGCTGGCCTTCGGCTCCGGCGAGATGATCCCGACCTCGAGCAGTTCGTGCGTCGCGCCGGTGGACATCATCTTGATCTTCTCGCGCGGGGTGATCTTGCCGTCCACCACGCGGATGTAGGTGACGACGCCGCGGTAGGTGTCGTAGACCGAGTCGAAGATCATCGCGCGGGCGGGCGCGTCCGCGTCGCCGACCGGCGGCGGGACCTGGCGCACGCATTCGTCCAGCAGCTCGGTCACGCCCATGCCGGTCTTCGCCGACACGCGCAGCACGTCCGAGGGCTCGCAGCCGATGATGTGCGCGATCTCCGCCGCGTACTTCTCCGGGTCCGCCGAGGGCAGGTCGATCTTGTTCAGCACCGGGATGATGTGCAGGTCGTTCTCGAGCGCGAGGTACAGGTTCGCGAGCGTCTGCGCCTCGATCCCCTGCGCGGCGTCGACCAGCAGGATCGCGCCCTCGCACGCCTCGAGCGCGCGCGAGACCTCGTAGGTGAAGTCGACGTGGCCGGGGGTGTCGATCAGGTGCAGGACGTGGTCCTTGCCGTCGACCTGCCACGGCAGCCGGACGTTCTGGGCCTTGATCGTGATGCCGCGTTCCCGCTCGATGTCCATGCGGTCGAGGTACTGCGCGCGCATGGCCCGCTCCTCGACGACGCCGGTGAGCTGCAGCATCCGGTCCGCCAGCGTCGACTTGCCGTGGTCGATGTGGGCGATGATGCAGAAGTTGCGGATCAACTCCGGCGGCGTGAAGGTGGTGTCGGCGAACGTCTTGGGCGCTGTCACTCGGGCTGTCCTCGGGATGGTGGGGGATGTCCGTACCCCATCGTCCCATGGACCTCCGGGTGCGGGTGGGGGTCATCCCCGATGCGGCCCGGCGCGTCTCGTGATGACCTCGAAGCATGACCACTTCACCCTCCCCCTCGCCGCCCGGCCCCGGCGTCCTGGACGCCGCGCTCGACCGGGCTTTCGGCCATCCCAGCGGCCTGCTGGGCAGGCTCGGCGGCAAGCTGATGGCGGCCGGCAACGCCGCGACCGAGCACCGGATCGTCGACCTCGCCCGCCTGGAACCCGACGAAACCGTCCTCGTCGTCGGGCCCGGGCCCGGGGTCGGCCTCGACGCGGCGAGCAAACTCGCCGGCGAGGTGATCGGCGTCGAGCCTTCGCCGGAGATGCGGGACCTCTGCACGGACCGCTGCGGCGACCGCGCCGAGGTGCGCGCGGGCGACGCGGCCCGCACCGGCTGCGCGGACGATTCCGCGGACGTCGTGCTGACCGTGAACAACGTCCAGCTCTGGGAAGACCGCGCGGCAGGCTTCGCCGAGTTGTTCCGGGTGTTGCGGCCTGGCGGACGGCTGCTGCTCTCGGCGCACGAGAAATGGCTTCCGGTCACGCGGCACGAGCTGGCCGACGAAGCCGCCGCGGCAGGATTCACCGACCTGCAGACCTGGACCTGGGACCCGCCCGGGTTCGCTGCGCTCGCAGCCCAGCTCCGGGCGGTGAAACCCAGCTAGCGCTTGTCGCGGCGCAGCGGGTGGTCTTCCGGGACCTCGACGAGGACGATCCGCAGCCCGTCCGGGTCGGCGATCCACGCCTCGTCGGTGCCCCACGGTTCGCGACGGGCCTCGCGCACCGGCTCGACCCCGCGCCCGGCCAGTTCCGCCAGCGTCGCCGGAAGATCGCGGACTTGCAGGAACAGATTGACGTCCGGCCCGGGCCCGGCCTCGCCCGTGCCGACCACTTCGATCGACCCGCCGCCGGCGAAAAACCGTGTGCCGCCGGGGAACTCGCGTTCGATCGCCAGGCCAAGAGCGTCGCGGTAGAACGCGGTCGACACCTCGTGGTCGCGGGGGTGGATCAGCACCCGGCTGCTCAGTACGTCCATGGCTCCTGCCTACCCGAGCCGCTCAGGCGACCGCAATCGCAGCGATCCCGGCCAGCACCACCAGCGATCCGGCGAGCCGGCGGACCGCGTTGCGCTCACGCAGCACGAGCCAGGCGGCGACCCCGCCGAAGACGATCGACAGCTCGCGCGCCGGAGCGACGAGGCTGACCGGCGCGATCCGCAGGGCATACAGGACCAGCAGATAGCTGGCCGGCGAGGCGAGCCCGACGATCAGCACCTCGCGCCGGTGGTCGCGCCACAGCCGCTTGATCTCGGACCGGCCGCGGACGGCGGTCGGCGCGAGCAGGATGCTCTGGCCCAGCGCTCCGCCGCCGAAGTAAACGAGCGGAGGCACGCCGAGCGACGTGACCGAATGCGCGTCCCAGAGCGTGTAAGCCGCGATCACCACGCCGGTGGCGATGCCGTAGAACACTCCGGCGCGGCGGGCCCGGGCGTCGCCGGAGTTGCCGCCGAGGCTGATCACCAGGACACCGCCGACCACGAGGAAGGCTCCGACCAGCCCGAGCACTCCCGGCCGTTCTCCCAGCACTGTGACGGCCACGAGCACCGACACCAGGGGGCCGGTGCCGCGGGCCAGAGGGTAGACGATCGACAGGTCGCCGACCTCGTATCCGCGCTGCAGCACGATCCCGTACGCCACGTGCAGGACCGCGGTGCCCGCGGCGGCGAACAGCCAAGTCCACTGTGGACGTTCCGGTTCGACGGCCAGCGCGACCGCGATCACCGGAAGCATCGCGACCGCCGAGACCGTGTAGTACAGCCAGACGAACCGCGGACCGCCGGAAACCCGTTTGGCGGCGAGGTTCCACACGGCGTGCACGACCGCGGCGACGAGGACCATGGCAAGGGCAGTGGTGTTCATCCGGACCCCTTCAGGTTTTCAGCGCACGCTGAAGACCGGGTCCTCCAGGCTTTTGTCCCGTCAGATGAACGGCAGGGCTCGGTGTCCCGCCGAAGGTGCCGCTCGGACCAGGCCCGCCCGCCCTCGTTGTCTTCGCGACCCGCTGTGCGGGAGCACGGGCAGGCGACGGAACCCTAGGCACTACCGGAGCCCACCGTAACGGAGCCGCCGGACGAATGCCGGACGGTCAGCGGCCCCGGGGCCCTCTCCAGGCCCGCGAACAGGGCTGTTAAGATTTTCGACTGTTGCCGTGCGGCATTCCGTCAGGGAGGAAACCCGGCTGTCCCCTCGGGGCCGGCCTGGAGCCACACGAACGCGGCAGCGACCTTCACCGAGTGAAAGAGGAACGCCTCCATGGCCAACATCAAGTCGCAGGTCAAGCGCATCACCACGAACGAGAAGGCGCGGCAGCGCAACCTGGCGATCCGGTCCTCGGTGAAGACCGCGATCCGCAAGTTCCGCGAGGCCGCCGAAGCCGGTGACAAGGACAAGGCCCTCGAACTGCAGCGCGAGGCCGCTCGCAAGCTCGACAAGGCCGTCACCAAGGGCGTCATCCACGCCAACCAGGCCGCGAACAAGAAGTCGGCTCTCGCGAAGCGCGCGAACCAGCTCTGAGCGCAGTCTTTCCGGAAGGCCCGGCGGCTTCGGCTGCCGGGCCTTTTCCGTGTCCTGGCTCTGGTTGAACGATTGCCGCGGGGATCGCCGCGGCAACGGGTGCGGCAATTCGTTAAGGCAACGCCGCCTCGGCGTCAGCGGTCGCCCTTGGCCGCGACCACGTCGAGGACCGCGCGCTGCAGGGCGTAGTTCGAATCCGCTGCCGCGCCCTTGACCTCGGCGTTCAGCCGAGCCACGATGCGCATCGCGGTCGCCAGCCCGTCCTGTCCCCAGCCGCGGGACTGGCCCTGCGCCTTCCGGATTTTCCACGGCGGCATGCCCAGTTCGCCCGCCATCTGGTTCGGGTTGCCGCGACCGGCCGCGGACACGCGGGCGATCGTGCGGACCGCGTCGGCGAGCGCGTCGGCCACCAGGACGTGCGGGACGCCCAGCTGCATCGCCCATTGCAGCGATTCCATCGCTGCGGCCCGGTCGCCCGCGACCGCCTTTTCCGCGACCGCGAAGCCGGTCACGTCGGCGCGTCCGGTGTGGTAGCGGCGGACCGCCTGCTCGTCGACGGCTCCCCCGGTGTCGGCGACCAGCTGCGTCGCCGCCGAGGACAGTTCGCGCAAGTCCGAGCCGACCGAGTCGAGCAGCGCCATCAAACCGCCGGCGTCGATCTTGCCGCCCACCCGGCGCACCTCGTTGCGGACGAACGCCTCGCGCTCGGCAGGCTTGGTGAGCTTGGGGCATTCGGTGATTTCCGCGCCCGCTTTTTTCAACGCGCCCGGCAGCGCCTTCGCGGCTTTGCTCCGCCCGCCGCCGCTGTGCACGACCACGAGGACGATGCCGTCGGCCGGCGCCTTCAGGTATGCGAGCACCGCGTCGGACAGCTCCTGCGAGATGTCCTGCGCCGACTCCAGCACGATCACGCGCCCCTCGGCGAACAACGACGGGCTGACCAGCTCGGCCAGCAGGGGCGGTGTGAGATCGGACACCCGCATCCGCGTGAGGTCGGCTGTCGGGTCCGCGGCCTTGGCCGCGTCGAGGGAAGCTCGCACAGCCCGTTCGATGAGCAGTTCTTCCTCGCCCGTGACGAGGTGCAGCGGCGCGGGTGCGGTGGTCACCCGGCCATCTTCTCACCCTGCTGCCGGGCCGTCCGCTCCGGTGATGTGGGCCGCCTCCGTGGCACGAGCTGATCGGGATGTCGTACGGTGTAGCCGAGGACGCGCCCCGCGGGCGCTCCGACAACCGAATACCGCTCATCCAGAGGGGCAGAGGGAACGGCCCGACGAAGCCCCGGCAACCGGCGTACAGCCTGTCATCCCGCGATCGCGGGGTAGCTGACGACCACGGTGCCAATTCCGGCCCGCTTCGGCGGGGCAGATGAGGAAAGGAACCTCGCGATGACTGCAGCCCTCACCGCCACCTCCGCCAACAAGACGATCGACCTCGGTCCGGCCGTCGAACTGGTGTCGAAGGAAGAAGGGCACCGGCAGCCGCTCGCTCCGGAATTCGTCTCCGCCGAAGACTTCTCGCCGCTCGAGGTCGCCTACGACTTCGGCCGTGTCCGCCGCGAGGACATCGAGGCGGGCCCGCGCAACATCTGGCGTTACAAGAAGCTCCTTCCCGTCCCCTCGACCGTCGAGGAGACCCCGAACACCGAACCCGGCTGCACCCGGCTCGTGCGCGCCGACCGGCTCGCGAAGGAGCTCGGCCTCAAGAACCTGTGGGTCAAGGACGACACCGGCAACCCGACGCACTCGTTCAAGGACCGCGTGGTCGCCGTCGCGCTCGCCGCGGCCCGCGAGTTCGGCTTCGAGGTCCTCGCGTGTCCCTCGACCGGCAACCTGGCCAACGCGACCGCCGCGGCGGCGGCGCGCGCGGGCTGGCGGTCGGTCGTGCTGATCCCGAAGAGCCTCGAACGCGCGAAGATCCTCACCACCGCGGTCTACGACGGCGACCTGATCGCCGTCGACGGCAACTACGACGACGTGAACCGGCTCGCCACCGAACTGGCCGCCGAGCACCCGAAGTGGGCGTTCGTGAACGTCAACGTCCGCCCGTACTACTCCGAGGGTTCGAAGACGCTCGCCTACGAGGTCGCCGAGCAGCTCGGCTGGCGCATCCCCGAGCAGATCGTCGTGCCGATCGCCTCCGGTTCCCAGCTCACCAAGGTGGACAAGGGTTTCCGCGAACTGGGCCAGCTCGGTCTCGTGGACGCCAGCCCGTACAAGGTGTTCGGCGCGCAGGCCACCGGCTGCTCGCCGGTCTCCGCCGCGTACCGCAACGGCCACGACGTGGTCCAGCCGGTGAAGCCGGACACCATCGCCCGCTCGCTCGCGATCGGCAACCCGGCCGACGGCCCGTACGTGCTCGACGTGGTCAACCGCACCGGCGGCGCGATCGAGGACGTCACCGACGAAGAGGTCGTCGAAGGCATCCGGCTGCTCGCGCGCACCGAAGGCATCTTCACCGAGACCGCGGGCGGCGTCACCGTGGCGACCGCGAAGAAGCTCGTCGAAACCGGCAAGCTCGACCCGGACGCCGAAACCGTCCTCCTCATCACCGGCGACGGCCTGAAGACCCTCGACGCGGTCGAGAACCACGTCGGCCCGAAGGCCACCGTCCCGCCGTCCGCCGCAGCCGTCGCCAAGGCGCTCGGCTACTGACGCGCCCGCCCGGGGTCCGCCGCACTACCGCGGCGGACCCCGCGGCTCGCCCCGGCGCGCGATCGCCGGTCCGCTTCCTCCGGGCAGAACAGCGGTGTCACCGTCCACATCGGTGCGCGTGACCAGCACTCCCATCGTGCCTAGAACGTCCACTGTGGACTTGCTCGGATGTCCGTATCCGTTGCCCGCGCCGACACTGATCAGCGCCGTCCGCGGCCGCACCGCCGCGAGGAACTGCGGCAGCGAATACCTCGAGCCGTGATGCGGCACCTTCAGCACGTCCGCCCGCAAGTCGACGCCCTCGGCGAGCAAATCCGCCTGCGCGGCCAGTTCCACGTCTCCGGTCAGCAAAACCCGGCCGGCGGAAGTGTCCGCGCGCAGGACCACTGAGCTGTTGTTGATCATCGTGCCGTCCTGCAACGCAGGCGACCGAGTGGTGGCGTAGCGCGGACCGAGCACATCCAGCGACAGCCCCGGCCACTCCAGCCGCTGGCCCTCGCTCAGCTGCGCCAACGGCACGCCACGACGCCGCGCTTCGCCGGAAACCGACTGCCACGCCCACGCCGGAGCACGCCCTGGTCCCACGGCGATCGCGCCGACCGCCCGTCCGTCGAACACCGAGGCGAGACCACCGATGTGGTCCGCGTGCAGGTGGCTCAATACGAGCAACGGCACCCGCTCGACGCCCAGCCTCCGCAGGCATTCGTCGACCGGCCCTGGTTCTGGCCCGGTATCGACGACCACCGCACGACCAGGCTCGGCGGTGGCCAAAACGACCGCATCCCCTTGCCCAACATCGCATTCCACCATCGCCCAGCCGTCCGGCGGCCAGCCAGGTGCCAAGACTTTGGCGGGCACGACCGTCAACAGCACGACTACCAGCCCGATCGCCACCAGTAGGCGGAGCCGGCGAAACCGCGCAGCTAGCACCATCACGACCAGCAGGGCTGCCGCGCACAATCCGCCCAGCCAGCCACCGGGCCAGTACAGCGCCGCGCCAGGCGCTCTCGCGCCGTGACGGGCGACAGTGATCAGCCAACGGGCTTCCGGATCTGCCAAACGGATCAGCAAATGCCCGGCACCCGGCCACCATGGACCGACGACTGTCGCGAGCACGCCCAGCACGGTGACCGGCGCGACCACTGGTGCCGCAAGGACATTGGTGACCACCGAGACGAGGCTGACCGTGCCCGCCATACCGGCGATCACCGGCGCGGTGACTACGAACGCGGCCAGCGGTACGGCAAGGCCTTCGGCATAGCCCGGCGGTACTCCCCGTCGTACCAACGAATCGGCCCATCGTGGCGCGAGCAGCACCAGCCCTGCCGTCGCGAGCACCGACAATGCGAACCCGAAATTTCCCGCCATCGTCGGATCCCACGCCACGAGAACGCATACCGCGAAGGCCAATGCGGGCAACGCTGAACCGCGCCGTCCGAGTGCCAGCGCGAGCAGGCCGATGCCACCCATGACGCCAGCCCGCACGACACTCGGTTCCGGACCCACCAGCACGAGGAATCCCGCCAGGCAGGCACCCGCAGCGGTCGCGGAAAACCTCGGACCGGCTCGAACTAGCCGGCACAGCAGCAGGACGGCTCCGCCGATGATGACGAGATTTCCTCCGCTGACCGCCATCAAGTGGGTGAGCCCGGAGGCGGTGAATTCGCTCTCGACCCGTTGCGGCAACGCGCTCGTGTCGCCCAGAACCAGCCCGGGCAGGAGTCCCGCCGGTTCCTCAGGCAGGATCTCGCACAGCGAGTGCAAACTGTTCCGCAGGGCCGCGGCCGCGCGCTGCCACCACGGTGCTGGCCCGACGTCGGCTGGCGCGGCACGGACAGAGAGCACTGCGGCGGTCAGTTCGCCGCCGCGTGCGGGCATGAGCCGACCGGACGTCGTCACTTCCTGGCCGGGCAGGAGGCCGCTCCATCCCGCGACCGGTGCCAGCAGCAAAACCCGGCCTGCCGATTCGAGTGGCTGACCGTCCACTGTGGCCGTTGTGACTCGAGCGGGGATCGCCACCGACCGGGTGCCCGCCCGCTGATCGGCGTAGCCAGCTTGGTGAATCGGCCGTGGGCGCTCGCTGATCTCGACCCGCAGCGTCGCTGTGCCGCCATGTGCGGCAGCGGCTCCCAGCGGGTCGGTGGCTGCGTCGTGAATGCGCAGGGCTGTGGGTACTGCGGCAACGAGCCCCACTAGCAGCAGCGCTCCCCCGGCACCGAGGTATCGGGAACGGCCGCGAGCCAGAAGTGCCATGGCGGCGACGACTGCTACGGCACCGATCACGGTCGCGACCCACCAGCCGAGCTGCAGCCCGGCGAGAGTGGCCGCCCATCCGGCGACGGCAGCGGGAACGAGGCGGAAATCGTGGTCCCGCCGGGGCTGTTCCTCGGTGTCCAGTTTCATCCGACGGTCACCTGCTCGCGGAGCTTCTCGAATTTGCTCTCGCCGATGCCGTCGACGTCGCGGAGTTGCTCGACGCTTGAGAATCCGCCGTGCTGCGTGCGCCAGTCGGCGATGCGCCGGGCGGTGACCTCGCCGACGCCCGGGAGGCTGTCGAGTTGTTCGGCGGTCGCGGAGTTCAGGTCGATTTTGCTGGCTGCCGCTCCTGATCCGGCCGGTGCTTGGGCGGCGGGGACGCCGACTGCCAGCTGCTCGCCGTCGGTGAGTTTGCGGGCCAGGTTCAGTGCGGTCAGATCGACGCCTGGGTCGGCACCTCCGGCTGCGCGGAGGGCGTCGGCGACACGGGAACCCGAGGGCACGGTGACGAGCCCTGGGGAACGCACATGGCCGACGACGCTGATCACCAGGTTCTCGCTGGCTTTCGGCGCGTGCGGCACTTGCGCCCGGGCTGTCGGGAGCGGCGGGGCGATCTCGGCCGCGGGTGAACGCCCGAAGATCGCCAAGCCGCCAGCGATGACGGCGGTGGCTGCCAGCAAGGCCAGGGCGAAGATCACTCCTCGGCGGCCCAGGAATCCGGGCGGGCCGGTGGTGCCCGGGAGCCAGCGGCGGGCCAGGCGGTGTTCGCTGTGTTCGGGCAGCCAGCTGCGGACCAGCTTGCCGCCGGGCAGTTGGCTTTCCGGAGACGGTGGGGTATCAGCAAGCGCAGACAGCCGGGGTTTCCGGGAGGGTGGCCGCGAGAGCGGCACGGAGCCGGGCAGCAGACTGTCCGCGGCAGCTGCCGACTGACCGTCCGGAAGCGGAGAACCGTCAGCACTTGCAGACAGCCGAGCCTTCCGGGACCTTGGCCGCAAGAGCGGCACGGAGCCAAGCAGCGAACCATCCGCCGCGACTGCCGACTGACCATCCAGAAGCGGAGAACCGTCAGCACTCGCAGACAGCCGAGCCTTCCGGGACGGTGTTCGCGAGTCCGACGCGGAGTCAGTCACCACGCTGTCGGCACCTGCAGACAGTCGAGGCTTCGCTCCCCGGTCCCGAGCGCGCGGAGCCGAATCTTCGCCAGGCGCGCCCGTGCGCAGGTGGCTGTCTGCAGTTGCCGACAACCGATCCTCCCCGCTCTCCCGGCGGCTGTGCACCGGCCGGGCCGTGCGGCCGGCGGGCAGCCAGCGACGAGCCGGCCGGGTGCCGGGTCCGGCGGCGGGCGGAATCGCGGCCAGCTGATCGGCCAGCCAGGTGAGCCTGACGTTGACGGGAGTGCCCGGATCCCGGGCGGACTGCTCGAACACACGATCGACGCTAGGCGTCGGCCGGGCCGGCGGCGAGAGGGTTCCGCGCGCTCTGTGGACAACCCGCCCCTTGGGGACAACTCAGCGGTTGCCGCAGGAGAAGCGCCGGGGTTTGTCAGGGTGCGCGGTCATACTGACGGGTTTGACCTCCGGCACCGGTGCGCGAAAAACGTTCGCCCCTGCCGCTGCCGTCCGCTAGACCTGGTAGTCCGCCGTCGAACGGGAGCCTGTGGACCGCACCGATCTCATCCTGCGTCCGATCAGCGGGCCTGAAGAACTCGATCTCTTCTGCCAGCTCAGCTACGCCCTGGACCACGAACTGGCCGACGACCTCGCCACCGGCCGCCGCAGGCCGGGCTGGATGTGGGTCGCACTGCGCGGCGGAGAACTCGTGGCGCGGGCCGCGTGGTGGGGTCGAGCCGGGGAATCTGTCCCGTTTCTGCTGGACTTTTTCGATCTTCAGGACGTGACCGCCGGCGCGCTGCTCCTGCGAACCGCGATGACCGAGATCCTGCCCGCAGGCACCCGGCCTCCGGTCTACCACAGGATGATTCCCGCTGACTGGCGCGAAAAAGCCGAAACCCGAAGCGTTGTCGAGGACCGGATGTCCGCGCTCGAAAAGACCGGTGCTCGGCTGCTCGCCGAGCGGCTGCGCTTCGAGTGGCGGCCCGGAACTCCGGCCGCCACGCCGCAGAACCGCCTGCTCTTCCGTCCGATCCGCGACGAGGACGAGATCCTCGACCTGATGACCCGCGTCTTGGACGGAACTCTCGACGCCCACAGCCGCGCCGACCTGACCCGGATGTCCGCCCGCGAAGCGGCGATCCGGCACTACGAGGACGAACTGGCGCATTACCGCAGTCCGCGGGACTGGTGGCGAGTCGCCATGCTGCCCGACGGCAGGCCGGTCGGTTTCGTGACTCCAGCCCGCAACGACTACAACCC
The DNA here is from genome assembly GCF_053611505.1 of Amycolatopsis sp. NPDC054798. Classification (NCBI taxonomy): domain Bacteria; kingdom Bacillati; phylum Actinomycetota; class Actinomycetes; order Pseudonocardiales; family Pseudonocardiaceae; genus Amycolatopsis; species Amycolatopsis sp. NPDC054798. The sequence continues at coordinate 30,552 of NZ_JBSHAM010000055.1, forward strand.
GATCATCGGGTATCTCGCCGTCCTGCCCGAGCACCGCGGCAACGGCTACATCGACGACATTCTCGCCGAGGGGACCCGAATCCTTGCCGCACAGGAGGTTCCGCGCATCCGGGCGGCGACGGATCTCGGCAATCTCCCGATGGCGAACGCGTTCCGGCGTGCCGGGTATGTCAACTTCGAGCGCACGATCACGATGGCCTGGCCGTGATGTGTCTTCGATCCGACGTCTTTTGGAGCCGCCACGCGTCGGACACCTGCTACGGCCAGGAATTCAGCTAGCGCGCTGCACGACCACGCCGAGCACCCCGGGACCGGTGTGCGCGCCGATGACCGCGCCGATCTCCGACACCACGCATCCCCCGGCGCAACCCGGGATCGCTTCTTCCAGCCGGTTCGCCAATTCGACGGCCCGTTCCGGCGAGGAGAGATGGTGCACCGCCAGTTCGACCGGTCCGGTGCCCGCCGCCTGCACGGACAGCTCGACCAACCGGCCGATCGCGCGGTTCATCGTGCGTACCTTCTCGAGCGGCAGGATCCGGCCGTCGGACATGTGCAGCACCGGTTTCACCGCCAGCGCGGTGCCGAGCAACGCTGCGGCCGAGCCGATCCGGCCGCCTCGGCGCAGGTGTTCCAGGGTCTCGACCACGAACAAAGTCGACGACCGTTCGGCCGCTTCCGTTGCGACAGCTTCGACTTCGGCCGGGCTGGCTCCGGAAGCGGCGGCGTCCGCGGCGTGCAGGGCGGCGAAGCCCAAACCCATCGCCGTGGTGCGGGAATCGACGACGCGGACGCGGTCCGAGCCGACTTCTTCCGCTGCCAGCACCGCGGCTTCCCAGGTGCCCGAAAGCTCGCTCGACAAATGCACTGACACCACCGCGTCCGCGCCCGCGTCGAGCGCGGACCGGAATTCGGTGGCGAACTCCGCCGGAGTGGGCCGGGAAGTCGTGACGATCTTGCGCTCCCCCAGCGCTTCCGCGAGCGCGGCGGGACCCATTTCGACGCCGTCGAGGGAACACACGCCTTCCACCAGGACGTGCAGGGGCACCACCCGCACCGAGTGCCGCTCGGCGAAGCCTTCGGGCAGGTGCGCGGTGGAGTCCGTGACCACGGCGACCGACACGTCGTCAGCCTACGTTGCCGGAGCCGAGGTGCGGCGCAACAAGTTTCGCCATCGCGGTGCCGACAGCTTCGTGCCCAGCCCATCCCCAGTGCATGCCGTCGGGATTTCCCGCGCCGCTCAAGACATGTTCGCCAACTACGCCGGGCGTGTCGAGCAACGGCACTTCACGTCGCTCGGCCCACGAAGCGATCGCGGCGGCTGCTTCGGCGCGTCCCGTGTGTACGCGTCCGTACGCATCAGCGCGGTGCACCGAAGGCAGCATTCCGAACACAGGCAACTCAGGCCGCAACGCGCGCAACGCTTCGACAGACTGGTCCAGATAGCTCACGCTCAGCCGCGCAGGAAGCACTCGAGGACGTCCACGCATCACGACAGACAACCGTGGCTGCGCGGCGAGATAGGCACCGCGCACAACGCGACGCATACCGTCGGGGCGAAGGTAGCGAAGTCCCTGACGCAAATACGTCGGCAACGGCGACGGCAGTGTGTCCATGTGACCAACGGCGAACACGACAGCGTCGACGCGACGCAGATCAGCCCACACGCGCGGGTCTCCAGTAAGCGACCACCACAGGTCGCGTGCGGTCCAGCCGATGCCGGCGACGAGATCGGCTTGTCCGGACAACGCGTTCGCGGCGACGTTGGGCCACAGGCGCGGATCGTCGGCCGCGCAAGGGCCTTCAGGGCCGTGGAAACAGAGTGAATCGCCGAAGACGAGCAGCTGCGGGCTCATCGGGTCAGCCGGTGATGCCCGCGTTGTACGCGTGCAACCGCCACTTTCCTTCGCGGTGGCCGAGTTCGACCCAGTGGCAGTTCATGATCCCGCCGAGCGACGGCCAGACCTCGACCGGAAGGCCGAGCAGCTTCGCGGTCAGCGCGAGGATCAGCCCGCCGTGCGAGGCGAGCAGGACCGACTCCCCGGCGTCGGAGTTCGGCTGCATCAGGTCGTCGACCACCTCGGCGGCGCGTTCGGCCACCTCGACCCGGGATTCGCCGCCCGGCGGGGCCCACGCGGCGTCAGCGCGCCACAGCTGGCGGTCTCCGGGATAGCCCTCGTCGACTTCGGCCCCGGTCAGACCCTGCCATTCGCCGAGGTGCGTTTCGCGCAGCCGCTTGTCGATCTGCAGCGGCACGCCGATCGCTTCGGTGAGCACCGTCGCGGTGTCGGTGGCGCGGCGCAGATCGGACGCGATCACCAGTTCCGGCGCGAACCGCGCGAGCGCGGGCACGGCGAAGCGCGCCTGGTTCCAGCCGACCGGGGTCAGCGCTGAATCGAGGTGTCCCTGCATGCGGCCGGCGGCGTTGTAGTCCGTCTCGCCGTGCCGCCAGAGCAGCAGCCGCCGCGGGCTCACGCCTCCGGACCGTCCGCGTCGTCGCTGTCGGTGGCGGGGACTGTCGCCAGCCCTTCGACCTCGATCCGCGGGCAGTCCTTCCACAGCCGCTCGAGGCCGTAGAACGAGCGCTCGTCCGCGTGCTGGACGTGGACGACGACGTCGACGTAGTCGAGCAGCACCCAGCGGCCCTCGCGCGCGCCTTCGCGCCGGACCGGCTTGTGGCCGTCCAGGCGGAGCTTCTCTTCCACGTTGTCGACGATCGCGCCGACCTGCCGCTCGTTCGCCGCGGACGCGATCACGAACGCGTCGGTGATCACGAGCTGCTCGGACACGTCCAGGACGACCACGTCGCTGGCCAGCTTGTCCGCCGCCGCGTGCGCGGCCGCCACCGCCAGGTCCCGTGCCTCGGACGTCGCTGCCACAGTGCTCCTTCAGATTCGGGGTACGCCCGGACGAGGGTACCCGGTCAGTCCTCGGCGTCCTTGCGGTAGAGGTCCTTCTTGGCGATGTAGCGCACAACGCCGTCCGGCACGAGGTACCAGACCGGCTCGCCGCGCTCGACGCGTTCGCGGCATCCGGTGGACGAGATGGACATGGCGGTGACCTCGACGAGGCTCACCTTGCCGCTCGGCAGATGGTGCGAGTTGAGCCGGTAACCCGGGCGGGTGACGCCGATGAAATGCGCGAAGTCGAACAGCTCGTCGGCCTTGTGCCAGGTCAGGATCTGCTCGAGCGCGTCGGCCCCGGTGATGAAGAACAGCTCGTCGTCCGGGTACTCCTCGTGCAGGTCCCGCAGCGTGTCGACGGTGTAGGTCTGCCCGCCGCGGTCGATGTCGACCCGGCTCACCGAGAAGACCGGGTTGGACGCGGTGGCGATGACCGTCATCAGGTAGCGGTCCTCGGCGCGCGTGACGCGGCGGCCGGACTTCTGCCACGGCTGCCCGGTCGGCACGAAGATGACCTCGTCGAGCGCGAACCGCGACTGGACCTCGCTGGCCGCGACGAGGTGGCCGTGGTGCACGGGGTCGAAGGTGCCGCCCATGACCCCGATCCGGCGTGGTGACATAGCCGGTGAGCCTATACGCGCGGGCACGCGAGGGCTTCCCGTCCCGGCTGCGACCTAGGTTACTGTTGTGACATGAGTCACATAACTCTGCGTTTTCGACTGGAAACTCTCCGTTCGGGTCCGGGCGGCTCCGGGATTGTCGGGGGCATGGGGTAGACCGGGGGACGTGGACACCACCGAAGCTTTGCGGACCCGCGCCGAAGCCCTGCTCCGCGCGCTCGCCGGAGACAACGCAGCCCTCCGAGAGGACCAGTGGACCGCCATCGAGGCGCTGGTCGCGCACCACCGGCGCGCGCTCGTCGTGCAGCGCACCGGCTGGGGCAAGTCGGCTGTCTACTTCCTGGCCACCGCGCTGCTGCGGGAACAGGGAGCGGGGCCGACGGTCATCGTGTCGCCGCTGCTCGCACTGATGCGCAACCAGATCTCCGCCGCCGCCAGGGCGGGGATCCACGCGGCCACCATCAACTCGGCGAACGCGCAGGAGTGGGACCAGGTCCAGGCGTCGGTGGCCGCGGGCGAGGTGGACGTGCTGCTGGTCAGCCCGGAACGGCTCAACAACCCGGACTTCCGCGACAGCGTGCTGCCGAAGCTCACCGCCAGCGCCGGCCTGCTGGTGGTGGACGAGGCGCACTGCATTTCCGACTGGGGCCACGATTTCCGGCCGGACTACCGGCGGCTGCGCACGCTGCTGGGCGACCTGCCGGAAGGCGTGCCGGTGCTGGCCACCACCGCGACCGCGAACGACCGGGTGGCCACCGACGTCGCCGAGCAGCTCGGCATCGGCGGCGGGACGGACACGCTCGTCCTGCGCGGCCCGCTCGACCGGGAAAGCCTGCGGCTGGCCGTGGCCGAGCTGCCCAGTGACGAGGCGCGGCTGGCCTGGCTCGCCGAGCACCTGGCGGAGCTGCCGGGGTCGGGCATCATCTACACGCTCACCGTCGCCGCCGCGCACGACGTCACCGCGCTGCTGTCCGATCGCGGGTATCCGGTGGCCGCCTACACCGGGAAGACCGATCCGGCCGACCGCCAGGCCGCCGAGGACGACCTGCTGGCCAACCGGGTCAAGGCGCTCGTGGCGACGTCGGCGCTCGGGATGGGATTCGACAAGCCGGACCTCGGGTTCGTGGTGCACCTGGGCGCGCCCTCGTCACCGATCGCCTACTACCAGCAGGTCGGACGTGCCGGACGCGGCGTCGAGCGGGCCGAGGTGGTGCTGCTGCCCGGACGGGAGGACAAGGCGATCTGGGCGTACTTCGGGTCGCTGGCGTTCCCGGACGAGCTGCGCGTCACGCAGGTGCTCAACGCGCTCGCCTACGCCGACCGTCCACTTTCGACAGCCGCGCTGGAGCCGTCGGTCGAGCTTTCCCGGTCCCGGCTGGAGATGGTGCTGAAGGTGCTCGATGTGGACGGTGCGGTGCGCCGGGTGCGCGGCGGCTGGGAAAGCACCGGGCAGCCGTGGGAGTACGACCGGGAACGGTACGAACGCGTCGGTGTCGCGCGGGCGGCCGAGCAGGAGGCGATGGTCGGGTACATCCGCACCGCCGGGTGCCGGATGGAGTATCTGCGGCGGCAGCTCGACGATCCGGAGGCAGCACCGTGCGGCCGGTGCGACAACTGCACTGGCGAGCATTGGAATACGGCGGTGTCCGATGAGATCGCCGGTGCCACTCGGGAACGGCTGGACCGGCCTGGGGTCACGGTGGCTCCGCGCAAGCAGTGGCCGAGCGGGATGAGCGGGCTCGACGTGCCGCTGTCCGGCCGGATCAAAACCGGCGAACAAGCCGAGCCGGGCCAGGTGCTGGGGCGGCTCACGGACGTGGGCTGGGGCGGGCGGCTGCGCGAACTGCTCGGCCCGGGCGCGACGGACACCGAGGTCCCCGACTCGGTTTTCGACGCGTGCGTGAAGGTGCTCGCGGGATGGCAGTGGGCGCAACGTCCAGTGGCGGTGGTGGCGATCCCGTCGGCGACCCGGCCGCAACTGGTGGACAGCCTCGCGCTGCGGCTGTCGGCGATCGGCCGGCTCGACTACCTGGGAGAGCTGGCGTCGGCCGGGCCGCCTCCGCGGCAGGCGAACAGCGCGCAGCGGCTGGCCGATTTGTGGCGGAGGCTGAGCCTGCCGGAGGAGGTGGCGGCGAGCGTCGCGCAGACGCGCGGGCCGGTGCTGCTGGTGGACGATCTGATCGACACCGGCTGGACGATGACGCTGGCGGCGCGGCTGCTGCGCCAGGCCGGGGCGGAGGGGGTGTTGCCGTTCGCGTTGGCCAGTACTGCTTGAGGCGCGCTGGGGCCTGGGTGGCTGGGCGGGAGCGGGTTGAGGAGACGGGGACTGCGCGGTTTTCGTGAGGCGACGGTCCGCATCGGCCGGGTTTGCCGAAGCGGAGCGTTGGGCGGAAGCAGCCGTTCGCATCGGCCGGGTTGCCAGAGATGCATCGGGTGAGCGCTGAGCGGAAGTGGCTTGCGTGGCCGAGGACTGCGCGATCCATGTGGCGACCGTCCGCGGCGGCCAGCACAGCCTGAAAGCACCGGAGGTGACTGCTCGGCGGAAGCGGCTTGGGCGAACTGGAGTTGCGGCTGAGCGGCAGGCGCGCTGGGCGGGTCGGCCAGGTCGGCTTGGTCGAGACCGGTGCACGACGAGCCAGTGCGCAGACAGGGCCTGGCTGGCGGGCCGGGGTCGGGCGACTGGTCGGCGCGGCGCTGGGCGAGCCAGCAGCCAGACACCGTCTGGTTCAGGCAGGACGAGCCGAACCAAAACCGGTGGGCGGAAACCAGCGCGGCCAGAATCCCGGAGCCAACCCGGGCAACCGCGTCGCCGGACACCGGCCCGGCAGGACAGCCGAGCGCCTGCCGCAAAGCCAGCCCTCCGGCCACGACCGCCCTCGCCGCGGCATGATCCCCTTGCGGCAAAGGCAATCCCGCGTCACGGAACGCAGTGGGACAAGCACCAACCGCCACTCTGGGCGGAGATCTACCGATCTCCGGGCATTTCTGGCAAAGTCCCGTTCCACCCGTGCGGACGTGTGGAGGTTGCCGATGGCCGGTCCTGCGACCGAAGGCGTCACCCGGCATCGGTTGCCGGTGCGGAAGTTGTTCGCGGCCAGTGCGGGCAATGCGCTCGAGTGGTTCGACTGGACGATCTACGCGACCTTCAGCATCTACTTCGCCGGCGCGTTCTTCCCTCCTGGCAACGAAACGCTCGCGTTGATCAACACGTTCGCCACGTACGCGCTCGCGTTCTTCTTCCGGCCGCTCGGCGGCATGCTGCTGGGACGGTTCGCCGACCTGCACGGGCGCAAGCCCGCCATGCTGCTCACCATCTCGCTGATGGCGGGCGGGTCGGTCGCGATCGGGGTCCTTCCGACGTTCGCGCAGGTCGGCTGGCTGGCTCCGATCCTCCTTCTGCTCGCGCGGATCGCGCAGGGGCTTTCGCTCGGCGGGGAGGTGTCCAACGCTTCCGCGTACCTCGGCGAGGTCGCGCCCAAGGAGCGGCGGGGACGCTATTCCTCCTTCTTCTACATTTCCACCGGGTCCGCGGTGCTCATCGCGACGGTGCTCGGGTTCGTCCTCGCCCGCACGATGGACAAGGCGCATCTCACCTCGTTCGGCTGGCGGATTCCGTTCCTGCTCGGCGGGGTGCTCGGACTGGTCGGGCTGTGGCTGCGGCGCAGCCTCGAAGAAACCGAGCTATACCACGAGAAAAAGGAAGCGGCGCGACGGGTTGAGCGGCCGTTGCTCACGACCGTCACCCAGCATCCGCGGGCGGTCGGGCAGCTCATCGGGTTCTCGATGCTCAACACGCTCTGCTACTACACCTTCTTCAGCGCCCTCACGTCCTTCGCGGTCAAGGGACGCGGCGCGAACGACGTCGACACCTTCCTCGCGCTTTCCGTCGCGACCGCCCTTTTCGTCGTCCTCCAGTACCCGATGGGGGCGCTCTCCGACCGGTACGGGCGACGTCCGCAGCTGCTGATCTGGTCCGGGGCGACCGCACTGGTGATCGTGCCGCTCTCCTACCTCGTGCGGCCCGGGTTCGGGAATCTGCTCATCGTGTTCTGCGTCGGGCTCGCGCTCTACACCGCGATGACCTCGCTGGCTCCGGCGATCATGAGCGAGCTTTTCCCCACCGAACTCCGCGGGCTCGGCATCGGCGCCTGGTACAACCTGACCGTCGCCGTGTTCGGCGGGACCGCGCCGCTCGTGCTCAGCGCGCTGTCCGCGGCGGGACACGCGACCGCCTTCTTCTGGTACGTCGCCGCCGGGGCGGCGATCGCATTCGTCGTGATCCTCCGGATGCCCGAAACGAAGGGCAGCGAACTGCGGTAAACCCGCTCGCGCGCGGTCGGTAGGCTTTCACGATCGACTACGCGAAGGAGGGACACCGTGCGCAAGCCCGAGGTTAGTGAGGAACTGGCCCGACGCGTGGTGGCAGCGCTCCGCCGCGCGTTCGACATCGACCTCGACCCGTCCGCGGCGCTCATCGCGGTGTCCACTCGCGACGGTGTCGACTACCAGTGCAACCTGGCGATGAGCCTCGGCAAGCGGCTCGGCAAACCGCCGCGCGAGGTCGCGGCCGGGATCGTCGGGAACCTGGAGCTGGACGGGATCGCCGACGAGCCCGGGATCGCCGGGCCGGGATTCCTGAACTTCGTGCTGCGCCGCGAATGGCTCGAGAAGCGCGTCGCCGAGCAGGCGCGAGACGACCGGCTCGGCGTCGCCGAAGCAGAGCAGCCGCGCCGGGTCGCGCTCGACTACAGCAGTCCCAACGTCGCCAAGGAAATGCACGTCGGGCACCTGCGTTCCACGGTGATCGGCGACGCGATCAGCAGGCTGCTGCGCTTCGTCGGGCACGAAGTGCTGCCGCACAACCACCTCGGCGACTGGGGCACGCCGTTCGGCATGCTCATCGAGCACCATCTGGACGAACCGTCCGGCGACCGCAGCGACCTCAACGCGTTCTACCAGGCGGCGCGGCGGAAATTCGACGCCGACGAGGCGTTCGCGACCCGCGCCCGCGAGCGCGTGGTGAAACTCCAGGGCGGCGACCCGGAAACGCTCGCCTTCTGGCAGGAACTAGTCGACGAGTCGACACGGCACTTCAACGCGGCCTACCGCCAGCTCGGCGTCACGCTCACCGACGAGGACATCTACGGCGAGAGTTTCTACAACCCGTACCTGGGCGAGGTCGTCGACGAACTCGAAGCCGACGGGCTCACCGAGATCAGCGACGGCGCGGTCTGCGTGTTCCCGGAAGGCTTCACCAACCGCGAGGGCGACCGGCTCCCGCTGATCGTCCGCAAGCGCGACGGCGGCTACGGCTACGCGGCCACCGACCTCGCCACCATCCGCTACTGGACCGCCGAGCGCGGCGCGACCGATCTGCTGTACGTCGTCGGCACCCCGCAGGCTCAGCACTTCGCGATGATCTTCGCGGTGGCGCGTGCGGCCGGCTGGCTCGACGGCGTGCACGCCGAGCACATCGGGTTCGGCTCGATCCTCGGCGCGGACGGCAAGGTGATGCGCACCCGTGCCGGCGAGACGATCAAGCTCGCCAATCTGCTCGACGAAGCGGTGGCGCAGGCCGCGGAAGTCGTTGCCGAGCGCAGTGAACTCAGCAAGGAAGAGCAGCGGGAGGTCGCGCGCGCAGTCGGGATCGGCGCGGTGAAGTACGCCGACCTCTCCAGCGACCGCGAACGCGACTACGTGTTCGACTGGGACCGCATGCTCGCCAAGGACGGCAACACGTCCGTCTACCTGCAGTACGCGCACGCGCGGATCGAGTCGATCCTCGCCAAGGCGGGCGACGCCGTTGAAAACGCACCCGTTCTGCTTCAAGAACCAGCGGAACGCGCGCTCGCTCTGACGCTGCTGCGGTTCAGCGAAGCGATCAGCGCGGCGACGTCCGCGTACGCGCCGCACAAGCTCTGTACGTACCTGTACGACACAGCGGTCACGTTTTCGCGCTTCTACGAACAGTGCCCGGTGCTGACCGCCGAAACGCCGGAGCTGCGCGCTTCGCGGGTACAGCTGGCCACGCTTACGTCGCGCACGCTGGTTCAGGGCTTGGCTCTGCTCGGCATCGAGGCCCCGCGCCGCCTCTAGGTCACTGTCCGATGTGGACGATCGCCGTCAAGGTATCGCCCACCGCTTCCCCTGTGTGGCGGGCGGCAGTTCACCGCGCCACGTCGATGTGACGGTGAACTCGCCGCTCGCCAAGCCTTCTTCGAGCAGCGCAGACTGTTTCCGGAACTCCCCCGGGCCGCCAGCGGCAAATCCAAAAGTTCCAGCTCCGTACGCGAAGGGAAAAGGAAAGCGGGACCGGTCCCCAGCCGTTTCAGTAGCTTCGGGCGCGAGAGAGGGGAGAATCTCGTGTCCCGCAACGATCCCGATTACGCCCGCGCCCTCGCGCTGGTCGACGAAGCGCTGTCCCGGCTGCGCGGTCCGATCCGCCGCGAACGATGGCGGCTGCGCTGGGAGCAGTGGCGCAGGCGCCCGTATTACCGTTTCGAATCCGACGGCAAGAAACCGCAGCTCGTCCACCTGGCCGGACTCCGCGTCACTCCGCTGTGGACCACGGTCGGAACCGGGATTTCCGACGTCGACGTGCGGTACCCGGTGACCGCGCGCCGCCGGTTCACGGTCGGGTGGCGCTGGCTCGTGCGGCACGACTACGACGAGTTCCGGGTGCCGATCTCACTGGTCGCCGACGCGAGCGGCCAGGCCGTGCTGATCGCGCCGGGCGGCCGGACGTTCGCCGCGGACGAAACCGGCTGGCAAACTCTGTCCGCGCTTCTGTACACGGAGTACGCCATGCCGCCGGGCGGTCGCTGGTACGGCGCGGGCTGACCTCAGCCTCGCAGCTTCCGCCGCAACGAGATGCCCGCCCCGAGCGCGGCCATCGACGCGCGCATCGCGCCGCGGCTGAACCGGCTCTCCGTCACGAACTGCCCGGCGCTGCGCAGCGAACCACGCACCTGCGGATACGCGTACTTCCGCATTTGCCGCTCGTAGTCGGCGACCGCGGCCGTTACGTCGCCGCCGCGGGAAAGGTTGCGGCACAACACTTGTGCGTCGCGCAGGGCGATGTTCGCGCCGATGCCGCGAAACGGCGTCATGCTGTGCGCGGCGTCTCCGAGCAGGGTGACCGGTCCGGTCTCCCACGCGCGGACCGGGACCGACGTGCGGATCGGCAGCATGCTCACCGTGCCGTCCGGCGAATCCCGCACCAACCGGCTGAACGACGGGTGCCACTCGCGGATCCGGTCCAGTATCAGCGAACGGAGCGCGGGCCCGTCCAGCTCGGCGAGGTCGGCCGGGAAGTGCGCGGCCTTCGCGCCGTAGGACCACATTACGTAGCTGCCGGTGTTGTCGAACAGCACCGGGTCGACCGCCGCGGTCTCGTCGTTCACCGACGCCGCCGGAAACTCGTGCGGCGCGGTGAACATCCCGCAGCCCGGCGGGGGCAGCACGAGCGTCGGCGCCGTCGCCAGCTGCTGCGGAAGCTGGGCGCGAGACTCTTCGGTCAACGGGAATTTGCCGATGACGGTGCGGATTCCGGTGTCCACCCGCTTCGCGTGCGGCAACAGTTGCGTGCGGACCCGGGAGCTCGCGCCGTCCGCGCCGACCACCAGGTCCGCTTCGGCGGTGGTGCCGTCCGCGAAGTGCAGGCCGACCCCTTTGCCGCCGGTCTCGTAGCGCACGAATTCCTTGTCGTACCAGAGGATCCCGTCCAGTCCGGACGACAGCACCTGGTGCATCGAGATCCGGCTGACCGAATGGTGCGCGGCGACCGGATCGGCAGGGGGCGGAACGGTGAAGATCGCCAGCTCGCGCATGCGCTCGGTGACAAAACCGAACGCGCCGCCGCTTACCCCGGTGGTGGCCAAAAACTGTTCCCACGCCGCCGACGGGAGGCACTCGTGCAACGCGGCCGAGCCCATCGGCGCGATGTGCACGCGGTAGCCCTGCAGACGTTCCGTTCGCGTGCGGCTGCGCTCGTATACCGCCACCTCGACTCCGGCTCGCGCCAAGCCGTGCGCCAGGCACAACCCGCCGGTGCCGCCGCCCACCACCGCCACCTTGATCTTCTTCATGGCTGTTCCCCTCTTCAGTCGCCTGCGACCATAATTACCCGTGCGGATGATTGTGTCAACCTCCAGGATGATTAATGCGTCGGTTAGGCTGACCAGGTGTCCGAGACGACCCCGCGCCGCGCGCCGCGCTCAGGCGAGCGTCAGCGTGATCCCGAACGCACGAAGGCCCGCATCTTCGCGGCGGCGAAAGCCGAGTTCGCCAGCAAGGGGTACGCCGCCGCGCGGGTCAGCGACATCGCGCAGCGCGCGGGAGTGAACAAACAGCTGATCTCGTACTACTTCGGCGGCAAGGAAGGCCTGTACGCCGAGGTCGCCAGCGAACCGTTCGCCGGGTTCGCCGCGATGACCACACCGGACCGGCCGCTCGCGGACGTGCTCGCGGACTTCGCCAGGGGCGGGCTCGCCGACCAGGACCAGGCCCGGCTGTTCCTGCGGGAGAACATGGCCGAGGACACCCCGGACGAGGCCGGTGCGGAATCCCAGCGCGAGTTCCTGCAGGGACAGCTCAAATACATGCGGGCCCGCCAGGAAGCAGGCGATTTTCCGCCCGATGTGGACCCGGAAACGCTGCTGCTGATGCTGATGGCGGCGGCGAGCGCACCGATGTCGCTGCCCCGGATCGCGAAGGCGCTCACCGGGGAGGATCCGTCGTCAGAAACATTCGTCGAGCGCTACGCGGAGCAGCTCGCTCGCATCGCCCGGCATCTCGCAGGCTCTTAACGACGCAGCGGAACCAGGTCGTCCGCGTGCACGACCTCCCGGCGGTGCTCCACCGGGACCTCGTGGCTCGACCGGCCGATCAACGCCGGCAGCTCCCCCGCGTCGAACCCGACCACCCCGCGCGCCACCGGGACGTCCGCGGAATCCACCAGGTCGACCACGTCGCCCGCCTCGAAATCCCCGTCCAGCCCGGTGATCCCGGCCGCCAGCAGGGACCGGCGGCGCAGGATCGCCCGCACCGCGCCGTCGTCGAGACGGAGACGGCCGGACGTGTCGGCGGCGTAGCCGAGCCAGAACCGGCGGGCGGACAGCCGGGTGTCGGCGGGCGCGAACGCGGTGCCGACGCTCGCGGCGCGCAGCGCGTCCCCGGCGTCGGCGGCAGCGGCCAGCAGCACCGGGATTCCCGCTCCGGCCGCGGTGCGCGCGGCGGAGAGCTTCGAGACCATGCCGCCGGTGCCGAGCCCGGAGGACGACATCCCGACCGCGATGCCCTCCACATCGGACTCTCCGCGCACCTCGGTGATCTTGCGGGTCGCGCCGTCGCGCGGGTCGCCGTCGTACAGACCGTCCACATCGGACAGCAGGACGAGCGCGTCCGCGCCGACGAGGTGCGCCACGAGCGCGGCGAGCCGGTCGTTGTCGCCGAAGCGGATCTCTTGCGTGGCAACGGTGTCGTTCTCGTTCACGACCGGCACCGCGCCGAGCGCGAGCAGCCGGGAGAACGTGCGCTGCGCGTTGCGGTAGTGCGAGCGGCGGACGACATCGTCCGAAGTGAGCAGCACCTGGCCGACGGTCAGGGAGTAGCGGCCGAACGATTCCGCGTACGCGTGCGCCAGCGCGAGCTGTCCGACACTCGCCGCGGCCTGCTGGGTGGCCAGGTCGCGCGGACGCTTGCCCAGTTTCAGCGGAGACAGCCCGGCGCCGATCGCGCCCGAGGACACCAGCACGATCTGCGCGTCGCGAGCCACGCGGTCCGCGATGGCGTCGACGAGAGCGTCGAGGCGGGACACGTCGAGGCCGCTGCCCGCGGTGGTCAGCGCCGAGGAACCGACCTTGACGACCAGCCGGCGCGCCTGAGCGATCTCCTGGCGCGTGCCGCTCACCGGTCGCGCTCCGCCTGCTCCTCGTCCTTCCACACGTCGTCCAGTTCGGCATCGACAGACGAGACGGTCTCTTCTTCGACCAGATCCTCGTCCTCGTCGGTGCCGTCGCGGCGGACCCGGCGGGCTTCCTTGCGCTCGGACGCGCTGACGCGGTCGGTGCGCTCCAGCCGGACGTCCGTGCCGCGTCCGGACAGGTGCACCGCGACGCCCGGAGTGGAGGGCTGCCATTCGAACTGGATGTCGCCGATGGTGACCGGGCTGCCCGGCCGTGCGCCGTTCTTCGCCAGCGCTTCCTCGACGCCGAGCCGGTTGAGCCGGTCCGCGAGGTAGCCGACGGCCTCGTCGTTGGCGAAGTTCGTCTGCCGGATCCACCGTTCCGGGCGCGGGCCGCGGACGATGAACCCGCCTTCTTCCTCCGGGTCGCGCTCGACGGTGAACCCGCTGTCGTCGATCGCGAGCGGGCGCAGCACGATCTTCTCCGGCTCCAGCACCGGCTGCGCCTCGCGGTAGGCCTCGACGACCTCCGCCAGCGCGAAGCTCAGCTCCTTCAAGCCCTTGCGCGACGCGGTGGACACCTCGAACACCCGCAGCCCGCGAGCCTCCAGGTCCGGACGCACGAACTCGGCCAGCTCGGCCGCTTCCGGGATGTCGATCTTGTTCAGCACCACCACGCGCGGGCGTTCCTCGAGCTTGCCGCCGAGCCCCGGGGTGTAGCGGGCCAGCTCGTTCTCGAGAGCGTCCACATCGGACAGCGGATCGCGGCCCGGCTCCAGCGTCGCGCAGTCGACCACGTGCACCAGCACGGCGCAGCGTTCGATGTGGCGCAGGAAGTCCAGGCCGAGGCCGCGGCCCTCGGACGCGCCCGGGATCAGGCCCGGCACGTCGGCCATCGTGAACACCGACGAGCCCGCGGTGATGACGCCGAGGTTCGGCACGAGGGTGGTGAACGGGTAGTCGGCGATCTTCGGCTTCGCCGCGGACAGCACGGAAATCAGCGACGACTTGCCCGCGGACGGGAAGCCGAGCAGGCCGACGTCGGCGACCGAACGCAGCTCCAGCACGAGGTTGCGGCTTTCGCCGGGCTCGCCGAGCAGCGCGAACCCCGGCGCCTTGCGGGCCTTCGACGCGAGCGCGGCGTTGCCGAGCCCGCCGCGGCCGCCCTGCGCGGCGACGAACCGGGTGCCGGGGCTGGTGAGGTCGGCGACGAGTTCGCCGTCCTCGGTGAACACCACGGTGCCCGGCGGGACCTTCATTTCCAGGCCCTCGCCGGCGGCGCCGTTGCGGTTGCTGCCCATGCCCATTTTGCCGTTGCCGGCGCGGGCGTGCGGGCGGAAGTGGAAGTCGAGGAGGGTGTGCACGTTGGCGTCGACGACGAGGGTGACGTCACCGCCGTTGCCGCCGTTGCCGCCGTCCGGGCCGCCGAGCGGCTTGAACTTCTCGCGGTGCACCGAGGCACAGCCGTTTCCCCCGTCCCCGGCGGTCAGATGGATGACCGCGCGGTCCACGAACCGGGACGCCATGGGTTTGCCTCACTTCACGTGCGAAAAAAGTATCCGGACAAAAACAAACGAGGGGTGGTGCCGGAGTTATTCCGGTCCCACCCCTCGCTTGGAGGTTCTGACGCTGCCGAGACCGAAAATCAGGCCTCGACTGGCACGATGTTGACCGTCTTGCGGCCGCGCTTCGAGCCGAACTCGACCGCACCGGCGGCGAGCGCGAACAGCGTGTCGTCGCCACCGCGGCCGACGTTCACGCCGGGGTGGAACTTGGTGCCCCGCTGGCGGATCAGGATCTCGCCCGCGTTCACCTCCTGGCCGCCGAAGCGCTTCACGCCCAGTCGCTGGGCGTTCGAATCACGACCGTTGCGGGAGCTGGACGCACCCTTCTTGTGAGCCATCGCTCAAGCCCCTTCTCGAAAAGGTTTCAGTCTCGAAAGTTCGAAGAACTACTTGGAGATTCCGGTGACCTCGACGCGGGTCAGCTTCTGCCGGTGACCCTGGCGCTTGTGGTAGCCGGTCTTGTTCTTGAACTTGTGGATCCGGATCTTCGGACCCTTGGTCTGCTCGACGACCTTGCCGGTGACCGAGACCTTCGCCAACGCGTCGGCGTCCGTGGTGACCTCGCCACCGTCCACGAACAGCACGGCGGGGAAGGTGTGCTCGGTGCCCGGCTCGCCCTCGAGCTTCTCGACCTCGACGACGTCGCCAACGGCAACCTTGTACTGCTTGCCGCCGGTCTTGACGATCGCGTACGCCGACACGGATGTCTCCTGCATTACTCGACAATGGGTTAGGGGGCTGGCGCGGCCGGCCCGCCCTAAGACGGTCCAGGTGCTCGCGCAGCGGCTCATGCTTGCGATGAGCCGTACTACAGGTTACGGGAGGCCCCGGGCACTGCTGCACCCGGGGTACCCGTGGTGGATCAACTCTGGTCCGAAGCCTTCACCGGCGGCCCTGCCGGACGCGAAGCGGCGCGGCGCGGGCGGCGCCGGGTGCTGCGCACGGCCGGGGCCGGGACGTCGACTTCGGGTTCCTCGTCCGGGGCCGCCGAAGCGGTCTCGGGCTGCTTGGCTTCCGCCTCCGGCGCGGCCTGGCCTGCCGCGGGCTCCGGCTGCTGGACGGCGGCCGGGGCCTCCGTCTCGTTCTCGGCCTTCTCAGACCTTTCGGGCTGCCCGAACTGCTCGGACTGCCCGGCCTGCTCAGACTTCTCAGCCTGCTCGGGCTTTCCGGGCACAGCGTCCTGCTCCGCGGGCTTCCCGGCCTCGGCCGCCTCCGGAGCGTGGTGCTCGTGCTTCGCCTTGGACGCGTTGGCCACGGCCTGCACCGCCGACACCACCGACTCGCGTTGCACCGGAGTCGGAGCCGGGGCGGACTGCTCCGGCTTGGGCTCGTAGTGCTGCTCCTCGCCCTTGCCGCGGCCGCGGGACCGCCGCGAGCTCTTGGTGTCGCCGCCGTGGTTGTGGCCGTTGTGCCCGTTGCCGCCGTTGTGGCCGTTCCCGCCGCCCCCGTTGTGGCCGCCGCCGGTGCGCTGCGGTTCGGTGGACACGACGACGCCGCGGCCCTTGCAGTGCTCGCACGGCGTGGAGAACGCCTCGAGCAGCCCGGTGCCGATCTTCTTGCGCGTCATCTGCACGAGGCCCAGCGACGTGACTTCGGCCACCTGGTGGCGCGTGCGGTCGCGGCCGAGGCATTCGGTCAGCCTGCGCAGCACCAGCTCGCGGTTGGACTCGAGCACCATGTCGATGAAGTCGATGACGATGATGCCGCCGATGTCCCGCAGCCGCAGCTGGCGGACGATCTCCTCCGCCGACTCCAGGTTGTTGCGGGTCACCGTCTCCTCGAGGTTGCCGCCCGAGCCGGTGAACTTGCCGGTGTTGACGTCGATCACGGTCATCGCCTCGGTGCGGTCGATGACCAGGTAGCCGCCCGAGGGCAGCCAGACCTTGCGGTCGAGCGCCTTCGTGATCTGCTCGTCGATCCGGTGGTCGGCGAACGCGTCGCCGGTGCCGGTGTAGCGCTTGAGCCGGTCGGCCAGGTCGGGCGCGACGTGCCGGACGTAGTCGTTGATCGTGTCCCACGGCCTGCTGCCCTGGACCTCGAGCTTGGCGAAGTCCTCGGTGAAGAGATCGCGCACGACCTTGACCAGCAGGTCCGGCTCTTCGTAGAGCATGGTCGGCGCGCTGCCCTTCTTGCCGGAAGCGGCGGCGGCCTTCTCCTTGATGACGTCCCACTGCGCCTTGAGGCGGTCGACGTCGCGGCCCAGCTCCTCCTCGCCGATGCCCTCCGACGCGGTGCGGATGATGACGCCCGCGTCCTCCGGGACGATCCGCTTGAGGATGTCCTTGAGCCTGCGGCGCTCGTTCTCCGGCAGCTTGCGGGAGATGCCGGTGGCCCCGCCCGCGGGGACGTAGACGAGGAAGCGGCCGGGCAGCGAGATCTGCGTGGTGAGCCGGGCGCCCTTGTGCCCGACCGGGTCCTTGGTGACCTGCACCAGGACGCTGTCGCCGGTGGAGAGCGCCTGCTCGATCTTGCGCGCCTTGCCCTCCAGCCCGGCCGAATCCCAGTCGACCTCGCCGGCGTAGAGCACGGCGTTGCGGCCGCGGCCGATGTCGATGAACGCGGCCTCCATGCTGGGCAGCACGTTCTGGACGCGGCCGAGGTAGACGTTGCCGACGATCGAGCCGGTGCCCGACGACGTCAGGAAGTGCTCGACCAGCACCCCGTCCTCGAGCACGGCGATCTGCGTGGAGTCGCCCTTCTCGGCGACGACCATGGTGCGCTCGACCGACTCGCGGCGGGCGAGGAACTCGGCCTCGGACAGGATCGGGGCGCGGCGGCGGCCCGCCTCGCGGCCGTCGCGGCGGCGCTGGCGCTTGGCCTCCAGCCGCGTCGAACCGCGGACGCTGCGCACCTCGTCGCGCGCCGGGCGCTCGGTCTCGGCGGCCTTCGCCTGGCGGACGTGCGTGACGGTGTTCGGCGGGTCGTCGGTGCCGGTCGTCTCGGCAGCGTCGTCGTCCCCGCCCTTGCGGCGACGGCGACGGCGGCGGCGTTTGCTGCCGCTGTCGGACTCGGCGTCGTCGTCGGAGTCCGCGTCGGCCTCGGCCGCCTCGTCCGGCTTTTCGGTCTTGTCCTTGCCGTCCTTGGGGTCTTTGGTGTCCTTGGCCTGCGGGGCCTGCTGGGCTTGCGAGTCTTCGGAGGTTTCGTCCTCGTTCTCGGACTGGGCCTCGTCGCCGCCCTTGCCGCGGCCGCGGCCGCGGCGGCCGCGGCGGCGCCGGCGACGGCCGCTCGCGTCGTCGCCGTCCTCGTCGGAACGCTCGTCGCGGGCCTCGCCGGAGGTCTCTTCCTCAGCGGTGTCGGCGGTGCGGTCGGGGCGTTCCGCCTGCGCGGGAGCCTCGCCGACGCCGAAGACCGGCTCGGGCTTGGTGCGCGTCTGCTGCGCGGGCTCGGGCGGCAGGAACACCGGCGACGGCGCGGCGAAGACCGGCACGTGCACCGGGCCCCGGGCCGGGGTGGCCTGTTCGGTTTCCTGCTGCTCGGCGGGGATCGCGGGCGCGACGGCCCGGCGGGCGCGACGGGTGCGGGTGCGGCCGGTCTTCTCGGCGGCCTCCGGAGCGGATTCCTGCTCGGCGGCTTCCTGGCCGGTCTCCTGGGTCGCGGCGGGCTCGGCGGCAGCGGTGTCCTGCGCCGCGGCGGATCCCGGAGAAGCGGCGCCGGACTCCGCGGCTTCCGGGGCAGCGCTCTGAGCGGCGGCTTCCGGGATCGCGGTTTCCTGCGCGGCGGCGTCCTGGCCGGCGGCAGTCTGGTCGGCGGCACTGCCCTGGGCGGCGGCTTCCGGGGCGGCCTCGCCGTCCTGGGCTCCGGCGGCCTGCTCGGCAGCGGTGTCCCCGGCGTCGCCGGTCTCGACGGGTTCGCCGGAGGCCTCCGCGTCGAGGATCACCGCCACGCGGTGCGCGACCTCCTTGGTCACGCTCGACTGGGCGCTGCGGGGGCTCTCCCCCAGCTCGGCGAGCTTGCCGAGCAGGTCGCGGCTGCTCAGGCCGAGCAGCTTGGCCAGCGCGTGCACGCGGATGCGCGGCGGCAGCTCGCCCAGCCTGCTGGTCGTGGGTGCGACGGTATTCCCGCCGGTCTGATCGGCGGGTGTGTCCGCGTTCGACATGTGTCTCCTCCGCCCCCGGGCGCGTCAGCCGGTTCGCACCGGTGGTGACGCGGCCGCGCAGGGGCCCTTTCTGTTCCGTGCCCGCCGTGGTGGTGACCAGCGGCGGGAATCCTGCTGGCAGCCGTGCGGTCCGCCGGTCGGCGGCCGCTCGGTTCCTGGTCTGCTCGGCGGGGTGCCGGCCTGCTCGCGACCCCCGGGCCACCCGCCACGACATCGACCTTGGCCCGGCCTCCCGGGGGCGACGCGCGTGGTGCCGGTCCGGCACTCCTCCGGGCCGCTCACGACGCGGGCGGGATGCCCGTCGGCGCAGCGGCCAACGCGAGTATCCCACACCCGGGGGCGCACCCGGTGTAGTCGGTGTCCCGGGGCAGGCGCCCGGGCGTGCCGCGATCATGCGCCCGGGCGAACTTCCGCGCTTCGCTTGTCGCGCCGGGCCCGGGGTGGTTAGCGTGCGGGCTCGGGCGCTCGCGCGGGCGCCCGGCATAGCCCCGCGCGCGGTGGGAGGTCCGGTGTCTCTGCTGGCGCGGCCGCTGCGGGCGGCCGTGTGCTCCCTCCTGGCCCTCGCCGGATGCGCCGCGGTCTCCCCCGGCGCCGCCGCGAGTCCCGGGTGCTCCGCGGACGGGCGGACGGTGCGGTACGTCGTCGCGTTCGACCGCGGCACCCCGGAATCTTCCGCCCGCCAGCAGTCGAACGCGGGCTGCGGGCAGCTCGTCGGCTACTACCCGCAGATTTCCGTGGCGGTCGTCACGTCAGCCGATCGGGGGTTCGCGGACCGGCTCGGCCCGGAACGGGCGTTCAGCGCGCAAGCCACCCGGACGGCCGCCGAACAGCCGGGCGCCGCCGCGCAGCCCGCGCGGGCCGAGCTCCCGCTCAGCGACCCGGTGCGCGTCCCCACCGCGGACCTGTCCGCGCAGCAGTGGGACATGAACTTGATCGGGGCCCCGGCCGCGCACCAGGTCACCGGCGGCAGCCGCGCGGTGGTCGTCGGCGTGCTGGACTCCGGCGTCGACCCGAAGCACCCCGACCTTGCCGCCGCGATCGACCCGGACGACTCGGCGGGCTGTCTCACCGGCGTCCCGGACCCGAGCCCAGCCGCGTGGCAGCCGACGACCTCGGTCCACGGCACGCACGTCGCGGGCATCATCGCCGCCGCCGACGACGGCAAGGGCATCACCGGCGTCGCGCCGGGTGTGCGGATCGCTTCGGTGAAAGTCATCGACGACCGCGGCTACGCCGATCCCGAGGCGGCGGTCTGCGGGATCATGTGGTCGGCCGCGCGGCATCTGCCGGTCGCCAACAGCAGCTGGTTCGTGAACCCGTGGTCCCTGTCCTGTGTGCGCGGCAACGACCGCGGCGTGGTGCACGAGGTGCTGGCGCGGGCCGTGGAGTACGCGACCTCGCAGGGCACGCTGAACGTCGCCGCCGCGACCAACGAGGCCGTCGACCTCACGCCGTCGGCCCGCTCGGGTTCGCCGTCCGCCGCCGGCAAATGCGAGGCGCTGCCTGCCGGGTTGCGGGACGTGGTGACGGCGTCGGCGGTCAGCCCGGACCGGGTGAAGTCGAGCTACAGCTCGTACGGCCTCGGTGTGGTCGATGTCACCGCCCCGGGCGGAGACGACGACCGGTGCGTGGTGTCGACCGTGCCGGGCGGGTACGCGCCGCTGTGCGGGACGTCGATGGCAGCGCCGCACGTCGCCGGAGTGCTGGCGCTGCTCAAGTCGGTGCATCCCACGTGGCCGGCCGCCGAACTGCGCCGCGCGCTCGACTCCCGCGCGACGCCGATGCCGTGCCCGGACAGCTACGACCTCACCGGCGACGGCGCCCAGGACGCCTACTGCTCCGGCTACGACGGATACAACGGCTTCTACGGCCACGGCCTCGTCGACGCCCGGTCCGCGGTGGCACCCGCGGCGCCCGGACTGCCCAGCCCGGCTCGCTGAGCCTCGCCCTCAGGTCAGCAGCAGTTTCGCGATCCTCCTTGTCGCGCCCCAGATCCCGATCGCGGCGAGCACCAGCAGGTACGCGAGGTTGCCCAGCATGCTCCAGGAGAAGATGCCGGTCGCCAGCCCGCGCATCAGCTCGATCCCGTGGTAGAGCGGGAAGCAGCGGACCAGCCACTGCAGCGCTTCCGGATAGACCGTGATCGGGAAGAACGTGGTGGAGAACAGGAACATCGGCATCAGGACGAGCTGGATGTAGTCGAACTGGGACGTCGACTTCAGGAAGCTGACCAGGGTGATGCTGATGGCCGCGAACGCGAACGACACCAGCAGCGCGGCGGGCAGGAGCAGCAGCGCCCACCACGACGTCAGCAGCCCCATCACGCCGGTGACCGCCAGGAACGCGACCGAGTAGAGGCCGCCGCGCATCATCGCCCAGGCGATCTCGCCGAGCGCGACGTCGAGCGGGCCGACCGGGGTGGCCAGCATCGCGTCGTACGTTTTGGCGTAGCGCAGTTTGAAGAACAGGTTGTACGTGCACTCGAAGACCGCGCCGTTCATCGCCGACGACGCCAGCAGCGCGGGCGCGACGAACGCGACGTAGCTCATCGGCTGCCCGTCCGGCCCCGGCACGGTGGTGACCAGCTTGCCGAAGCCGACCTGGAACGCGAGCAGGTAGAACAACGGCTCGAGCGCGCCGGACACGAGGATCGTCCACGACCGCCCGTAGACGGTGAGCGCGCGTTCGATCAACGCGGTCGCGCGGCCGCTGTACATGCCCGCGGGCAGGACGCGGAGCAGAATTCCGCGCCGCTGCGGGAGAATCGGGGCACTGCGCAGGTCGGTCATCACGCCACCAGCCGTCGGTAGAAGCCGCGGTGCGCGATCGCCCAGCCGATCGCGACCAGCGCCGCCAGATACGCGAGGTGCCCGAGCACCGGGAGCAGCTCGCGTCCGCCGAGCGTGGCGGCGCGGGACAGCTCGGTGCCGTGCCACAGCGGGGAAATCCAGGCGAGCCAGCGCAGGTACAGCGGCAGCTGGGAGATCGGGAAGAACGTGCCGGAGAACAGGGTCATCGGGATGACGATGAAGCGGAAGACCAGCCCGAACCGCTGTCCCTCGTCGAAGGTCCACGCCGCCATCGCGGCCATCAGCGATCCGCAGGCGAGCCCGGTGAGGACGCCGACGAGGATCACCAGCAGCGCCCCCGCGTTGGCCCACGCGCCGAACAGCAACGCGATGAGCGCGTAGACCGCGCCGGAGAGGGCGAGCCGCAGGATGGTCCAGATCTGGTGCCCGCCGAGGACCTGTCCCGGGGACACCGGCGTCGCGGTGACCGCCAGATAGTCCTTCTGCCATTTGAATCCGCTGAGCACCGGATAGCTCGACTCGCTGACGCCCTGCTGCGCCGCACCGGCCACGAGCAGCGCCGGGGCGACGTACGCGAGGTACGACACGCCGCCGGTCGCCGGGCCCGCTTTGACCTGCGAGCCGAAGCCGAGCCCCATCGCGGCGAGGAACAGCACCGGTTGCAGGCCGGTGGAGTAGAGCGTGCTGAGCCAGTGCCTGCGGTACCAGGTCCAGTAGCCCTCGACGCGCAGCCAGGCGCCGTGGAACCGGCCGACCACGCGGCCGGTGGCGGGAGCGGTCATCAGTCCACCAACGTCCGGCCGGTGAGGCGGAGGAAGACGTCCTCCAGGGAACTGCGCCGCACCAGGCTCGACAACGGGCGCAGGCCGCGCTCGTGGGCTCGCTCCAGGGTCGCCTCGCCGGTCATCGTGTACAGCAGCACCCGGTCCGGGAGGACTTCGACGCGTTCGGCCAGCCCGTCGAGCCGGTCGGCCGCACCCTGCTGCTCCCCCGGCGCGAACCGCAGCTCGACCACTTCCCGGGTGGAATGCCGGGCGATCAGGTCGGCGGGCGAGCCTTCCGCGGCGATCCGGCCGCCGTCCATGACGACCAAGCGATCGCAGAGCTGTTCTGCTTCGTCCATGTAGTGGGTCGTGACGATCAGCGTGGTGCCGCGCGCCTTGAGGCGGAAAAGCCGGTCCCACAACAGATGCCGCGCCTGCGGGTCGAGACCGGTGGTCGGTTCGTCGAGCAGCAGCAGTTCCGGGTCGTTGACCAGCGACCGGGCGATGGTGAGCCGCCGCTTCATGCCGCCGGACAGGGAATCGACCGGTTTCTCGGCGCGATCGGACAGCTGCGCGAACTCCATCAGCTCGACCGCCTTGCGCCGGACGTGCGCGCGGGAAAGCCCGAAATAGCGCCCGTAGACGTGCAGGTTCTGCCGGACGGTCAGCTCTACGTCGAGGTTGTCCTCCTGCGGCACCACGCCGAGCCGCGCGCGGATCCGCGGCCCGTCGGCATTCGGGTCCATGCCGAGGACGCGCAGATCGCCGTCGGTGCGCGGGGACACGCACGCGATCATCCGCATCGTCGACGACTTCCCGGCGCCGTTCGGCCCGAGGAAGCCGAACGCCTCCCCTGGCCGCACCTCGACGTCGATGCCGCGGACTGCCTCGAATTCTCCGAACCGTTTGACCAGCGCCTTCGCTTGCACGAGCGCTGGTTCCGTCGCCGACTCACCCACGAGGAACGACAGTAGAGGGAGGCACCGACAATTCTCGACCGGTTTCCGCGAGACCCAGGTTGCCCGCACCGGCCTCAGCCCCGCACGCCTGGGACCCACGGTGGCGCCATGGGTGCGTTGAGGCGTGCCGGGCCTCCCGTCAGGGCCGGCGCCAGCGCCGGGGTTTGCGGCCGGTGAGGGGACCCCTGAGGGAATCAGATTCCCATGCCAGGAACTTAAGCTGGCGCTGTGCGTGCCGTTGAGGCTCGTCTGCCCAATTCGAAGGGCTGGCCAGTGCCGGTGCGGCTTGTGGCGGGCTGGCGGACAGCGGGAGCGGGACTGGGTCGTCTGTGAGGGCCTCCTTGAGGGAATCTGATTCCCTCAAGGAGGCCCTCACAGACCGCACACCGCGCTCCCTCCCTCACAGACGAGCAGACTCGGTCAAATGAGTGTGAATCGGTCATTTCACCAAGACTGGCGTCCTATGTGGACTCGCACCGCCCGGCCCAAGCCGGATCAGCGAACCGTCACCGGCACCGAACGGGACACCCCGTTCACCGTCACCGAAATCTCCGCCGTCCCGGGACGCAAGCCCCGGACCGTCCCGGTGGCCGGGTCGAGCGACACCACGTCCCACGGCGCGGGCGGCCAGCTCCCGATGTGCACCCCGCGACCGCCCCAAGCAGCGCTCACCGGGTACGCCACCGGAATCGACCGACCTTCCTGCATCACCGCGGCAGTCACCTTCCCGGTACCGCCCCACGAGAGAGTGCCCGGTCCGGTCACCGTCAGCGCGTCGACATTCGGGCGCGTCTCGAACCGCACCGGCTGGCCGCGGTCCGCCGGGTCGACCCGCACCAGGGTCCAGCCGACGAAACCGCCGTCGCCGGGGCCCGCGGCGGGAGTCTTGCCCGAGTTGCCGTTCACCAGATACGGCACGCCGTCCGTGCGCGACAGGCCGAACACGCCCGCGTGCGAGGCCAGCGAGGCAGCCGGTTTGCCGGACTTCTCCTCGAAACCGGTCAGCCACGTCTGCAGCAAAGCGGCTTCTTTCCGGTCGCCCAGCTGCGAATTGCCGGTCGGGCTCGGATCCTTCACCGGATGGTGCATCGCGACGACCACACCGCGCACCGAGCGGTCCTGCGCGGCGTTGTCGAGCGCCTCGCGCATCATGCGGACCTGGTCGAATCCGCCCGCGCGCAAAGAACCCCGCGACGAATCCATCAGGATCAGCCGTACACCGTGCACGTCGACCACGCGGTGCGTTTCCCCGAAGGCTGCCTGGAAGTTCTTCAGGCCGTCGCCGCCCTCGGCTTCGTGGTTGCCGGGGACGTAGTACCAGGGAACGCGGCCGTCCAGTTCCTCGGTGATGATCTTGCGGGCCAGCACGAAGTCCGGCGCGGTGCCGCGGTCCACGAAGTCGCCGTTGATCAGGACGAGGTCCGGTTTCGCGGCCACTGCCTCGCGCAACGCCCGGCGGGCCTGGGCGACCAGCGGGCCGTCCGGAGCGTCGGAAGTGAACTGGGCGTCGCTGACGACCGCGATCTTCAGTCCGCCCTTGCCGAGCGTGCCGTTGGCGACCAGCGCCGGGTCCGGAACAGCCGGATCGTGCGGCACGGAGGTGGTCGGGGCGACCTCGAAGGTG
The DNA here is from genome assembly GCF_053611505.1 of Amycolatopsis sp. NPDC054798. NCBI lineage: Bacteria > Bacillati > Actinomycetota > Actinomycetes > Pseudonocardiales > Pseudonocardiaceae > Amycolatopsis > Amycolatopsis sp. NPDC054798. Next base: position 55,794 of record NZ_JBSHAM010000055.1, read on the forward strand.
AGGTCGTTGAAGACCAGTTTGCCCTCGTACTGCTTGGCGGCCACGGTTTCGACGGCGTAGAACCGGGTGAGGCGCTGCCCGTCCGGCAATCCGGCGGGCACCGCGGCGGTCACGTACCGCCAGCCGGTCCAGTCGACGTTGCGCGAAAGGTCCACAATGGACGCAGTGTTGGCTCCGTCGCGAAGTTCCGCGCGGATCCAGGCTCCCTTGCCGTCGCCGTTGATCCACATGCCGATCTTCTGCGTGCCAGCGGGCACCGGAATCGGGTTGGCAGCGTTGACATACGCGGCGCGAGTGGCAGTAGTGCCGGTGAGCCGATAGTCGAGCGCCAGGCCCTTACCGCCATTGCGTCCGTCCGCCGACGACAGCGCTGCGCCGACGACGGCCGGATACACCGTGGCGGACCAACCCTCCGGCCCGGCCAACGGAGCCGCTACGCGCGCTTCGGCACCCACCGAAGCCGCCAGGTGCATGGTCTTCCCGCCCGCGTGCACGGTGACCGCAGTGGCCCCGGACGCGGTCTTCGCGGTGACCGCGAAACCCTTGCCCGACGGTTCGATCTTCACCACAGCGGGGTCGTATTCCAGCTTCACGTCCGACGGTTCGATCCAGGTGCCGTAACCGTCCGCGTCGTAGCCGTAGACCTGGAACTCGCCGCGCGCGTCGGAGCCCGACAGCGCGACCTGCTTGGTGCTCGCGCCGAGACGGACCGGCTTGCCCAGCACGGTCAGCTTCGTGCGGCCGTTCACGAAATTCTGGTGCGCGGTGACAGTCACGTCGGCTCGCGCGTCCGGGTGCAGGAAGTCGGGCTGCGCGGTGAAGACGTTCTTCGTGACAGTGCCGCGGAACGGGTTCGACGTGGTCCAGAACGGCCTGGACGCCACTGCGGCCCCGGTTTCGTCGTGCCCGTTCGGCACGAGCGCGCGGCTCAGGCCGGACAGCACGCGGGCCGAGTTGTCGCCCTCCTGCGCGGGGGCGGGCGCGAACCCGGTCAGCCGTCCGCTGCCGGGCACGGTCGCGACGCCGATGCCGTTGGGCACCAAGCGTTCCCCGCCGTCCGAAGGCGAGTTGCGCACCGCCGGAGCGGCCTCCCCCTCGCCACGCGCGAGCAGCGTCGAGGAGCCGCCGCCGTCGAGGTTGATCGCGTCGTCGGCACCGAGCCGCTTGAGCTGCCGCGCCATTTCCAGTTCGGTCATGCCGCGGCTGTCGGCCTGGCGGCCGTCCACCGTGACGAGCCACATCCGCTTGCCGTCAGCGGAAAAACCGACGCCGGTACGCGGTGCGAGAGTGACGTCGTCGAGTTGCTGGAGCTGTCCGTCCTTCAGCAGCGTCTTGTTCCCGCCGACCGCGACCGCGATCTTGCCCGCGTCGGTCCGTGGCGCGTACGAAACGCCCACGCGGTCACCGACGTGCAGCGCCGACAACGTGTCCGCGCCGGCTTCCCGGCCGAGCAACAGCGTGCTGCCAGCCGGAATCGGGCCGTCCGCTGGCTGCGGACGCACCTGGGTCACGACGCCGTCGCGGATCTCGACCTCGGTGACGCGCTGTGCACCGGCAACCGACGTCGCGCGCGCCGAAGCGCCCCAGAGCGGCGTGTACACGCCGAGAGCGTCCTTGCCGAGCACCGGGCTGTTGAAGTTCGTGGCGGGGACAGCGCGGCCGTCCGGCAGCGTGACCGACGCTTCGAGGAAGATGTCGGCAAGCTTCGCGCGCCCCTGCTCGGTGATCGCGGCCGTGGTGTTGTGCCCCGACGCGGGCGCGTTGTGCAGCTCGCCCTTGTCGATCCCGACGCCGAGCGGCGCGCCGGACGCGTTGATGTCGAAGAAGTCGCCGTTGACGCCCGCGATCGCACCGGCGCGAGCGACCTGCTGGGACAGCGGGGTGCGCGCGGAAACGGTGCCCGGGCTGAGGTAGGTCGGCTTCAGGACCTTGCTGGTGAGGTCGACGCTCAATGCGTCGCCGCGGATCCAGCCCTTCGGGTCGAAGCGGTCGAACTGGGTGAGGTTCAGACCAGGCGCCACCGCGTTGGTGGCGCTGCTGGTCTCGAGGCCGTCGTCGGCGGCGGGCGCCGCGGCGACGGCCGGGGCCTCCCGCGCGGAAGAGAAGGCGGGCGCGCTCTCGACCGGCGGCGGGCCGAGCGGAGCGGAGAGCGGGTCGGCATGCGCCGGTGTGGCCAGCGACAGCGCCAGCACGGCGCTGAGCAGCACGGATCTTGATCTTTTCACCAGGTACCCCACGATCGCGAAAATGGCTCAGACCAGCCAAAGCCATCGGCGCGACCGCCGGAAGTCCCCGCGGTGAACGGGACCTGAATGGCGCAGGATTATCCGCTCATGGGGTCATGCGCGCGGCGAGAAACTCCTTCGCGACGGCCTCGTCGCCAGTGATTTCCGGCTGCCGGTCGGTGCGATTCCACAGCAGCACCAGCAAATCCTGCGCAGGCGCCGCGACGGTGGCCACCGCTTCGCCCTCGCCCAGCTCGGGCGGTTCGCCGGGCACGACGGTCCACGTGTGCCCGGTGTCGGTGGCGCGCAAGGCAATCGGCGCGGACAGCGGAACCTCGTGCTTCCAGCGCGCTACCCGCGGCAGCATGGTGCCGAGAACCTCGTGCACGCCGTCGGCGGCGATCAGCTGGTCGAGCTGCGTCGTCGCGCCGCGCGCACCGAACAGATCGACCAGATGCACGGCGGTTTCGTGCACCTGACGGCGGAACCAGAACGCTTTCGTCTTCGCCGCGGCACCGAAAACCCAGCATTCATCGGCGGGGTCGGCCGCGTCGAGCGCTTCGAGCAGGATCGCTGCGCTCTCGGCGTACCAGGGCGCGAGGTCGCCGCTCGGCGAGACGTCGAATTCCTGGTTGCTCAGCTCGCCGGTGCGGACGATTCCGGCGGCCCACCGGTGCACGTTGCCCAGATGCGTGACGAGGTCGCGCTTGGTCCAGTCGCCGCAGTACGGGACCGGGCTGTCTAAGCCGCCCGAGCCGCCCGAGGCTTCGCCGGCGAACGCTCCGGTGAGCGAGCGGAGGTGCGGCAGGTAATCGCGGGGCGGCAGCGGCAGGGCAGTCACCAGGGGAGGTTAACCGATGCGCGAGGTTCCGGGCACCGGAAATAACCGCGGCGCGGAACCGGGCCCGGGAAAGACGAACGCCGGGCCGGAACCGAAGTCCCTGCCCGGCGTTCGCGGGTTCAGCCCCGGCTCACAGGTCCGGGAACCACAGCTTCAGCTCGCGCTCGGCCGACTCCGGCGAGTCCGAACCGTGCACCAGGTTGTACTGGGTCTCCAGCGCGAAGTCGCCGCGCAGGGTGCCCGGGGTGGCCTTCTCGACCGGGTCGGTGCCGCCGGCCAGCTGGCGGAACGCGGCGATCGCGCGCGGGCCCTCGACGGCGATCGCGACGAGCGGGCCGGACGTGATGAACTCCAGCAGGTCGCCGAAGAACGGGCGCTCCTTGTGCTCCGCGTAGTGCTCCTCGGCGACGGAGCGCTCGACGGTGCGCAGTTCCAGCGCGGCCAGCTTCAGGCCCTTGCGCTCGATGCGCGAGACGACCTCGCCGACGAGGCCGCGCGCGACGCCATCGGGCTTGACGAGGACCAGCGTGCGTTCAGTCACGACGGTATTTCTCCTTGTGCGGATTCGTGTTATTCGGCGCTGAGCCTATCCGACGCCCTGGCCGGGCCGGTCAGCGACGCTGCGGCTGCAGCGTCTTCGACCACAGCGAGGCCCCGGTCGCGTCGCGCAGGTCGACCGTCAGCGCTCCGCTCGCACCGTCCACATTCAACTCCCCGAAATGCTGGAACCCTTGCACCGGCGAGGAATTCTGCGTCTGCGGCGCGTGCACGAACACCGCTTCCGGGCCGAAAGTCGGGTCGAGTTTGTTCGGGCCGAAGGCTCCGGCGTTGAGCGGGCCGGAGACGAATTCCCAGAACGGGTCGAAGTCCTGGAACGCGGCGCGGTCGGGCGAATAGTGGTGGGCGGCGGTGTAGTGCACGTCGGCGGTCAGCCACACGACATTGCGCACGCGGTGGCGCGAGATCTGCTGCAGCACCCAGGCCAGTTCGGTCTCGCGGCCGCCGGGAGCGCCGGGCAGGCCGTTGGCGACCGCCTCGATGTCCTTGCCGTCCGGCACGACCAGGCCGATCGGCATGTCCGCCTGGACGATCTTCCAGGTCGCGGTGCTGCGCCGGAGCGCGTCGGCCAGCCAGCGGGCCTGCGCCTCGCCGAGGATGTGGCCGGGCTTGGTCCGGTCCGAGGTGTTGGCGTCGCGGTAGGTGCGCATGTCGAGGACGAACACCTCGACCCGGCTGCCGTAGCGGAAGTTCCGGTACACCCGGCCGTCGACGGCCTGGCGGCGGTCGATCGGATGCCATTCGTGGAACGCCTGGAACGCGCGCTGGGCGAGGACGTCGGCCCGCTTCTCGGTGTATTCGGGGCGGTCGTTGAGGATTTCGCCCGGGTACCAGTTGTTGACGACCTCGTGATCGTCCCACTGGACGTACGCGGGAACCTCGGCGGCGAACCGGCGGAAGTGGGCGTCGAGCCGGTTGTAGGCGTGCTGGCCGCGGTACTCGTCGAGGGTTTCGGCGACCTTCGATTTCTCCGGCGTCACGATGTTGTGCCAGGTCCCGCCGCCGCCCGGCAGCGTGACGGTTTCGGTGAGCGGGCCGTCGGCGTACACCGTGTCGCCGCTGTGCAGGAAGAGGTCCGGACGGCGGTCGGCCATCGCGGAGAAGATCGTCATGCCGCCGAGCGCCGGGTTGATGCCGTAGTTCTGGCCGACGACGTCACCGCTCCACAGGATCCGGGTGTTCGCGCGGCCGATCGGCGTCGTGGCGAACCGGCCGGCGACCGGTTCGCTCGCGCTGCGGCCGTCAAGGTCGACCGCGGTGACGCGGTAGTGGTACTCGGTGCCCGGGGCCAGCCCGGCGACGCGCACCTTGCCGGTGCCGCCGGTGGCGGGCGTGACGAACGGGCCGGGCACCCGGCGGGCGTGCCGGAACGACGGGTCGCGCGCGATCTCGACCATCAGCCGCGCCGGGCGGTCGGCCCGCGACCACACGATGCCGGACCCGGCGGTCACGTCCCCGGACGCGACGCCGTGGGCGAGCACCGGACGGTCGCGGCGGACGAGCGGGGCGGCCGCGGCGGAGCCGGGCAGCAGCAGCCCGCCTGCCGCGGCGAGCGCGGGGACGGCGATCCCGGCTTTGAGCACGGAGCGCCGCGATGGGGTCGTTTCGGTCATGGCGGCCGTTCTATCCGGCGACCACGGCCAAGCGGCCAACTCGGGCTGACCGCCGGGTGAACGGCTCACCCGCAAGGAGGAAGCTCACAGCCGGCCGTCACGCTCGGTGGGCTTCCCGAACCAGCTCGTGCCCGCACCGCCCCGAATCCGGCGGCAGCGGACGCTCCACGAACCCGTGCCGCCGGTACAACTCCAGGGCGTGCTGGTTGCCATCCGCGACGCGCACCGAAAGCTCGCCCGCTCCGCGCCCTTCGCTCCAGCGCACCACCGCACGGACGAGCGCGTCCCCGGCTCCCCTGCCGCGCGCCGAAGGAACCACCCACATCGACAGCAGTTCGGCTTTGTCGCCGCGTTCGGACAGGTTCCCGCTGACCATTCCCGCGGGGACACCGTCAAGATCGGCGAGGACGTTGAGCGACACGTCGCGCAACCGGGCCCGCCAGCGCGATTCGGAGTCGCCTTCGCCCTGCCAGTCGGCGAGTTTCGAGCTGAACGCCTCCGGCGCCTCGCGCAGCGCCGCCAGCCGGAGGTCGCGCCACTCCGCCCAGTTGTCCCCGCTCAGTTCGCGCACCACGATCACACTTGCACCGTCGCCGTGGCGGCCCTTCCGTTACACCGGAATAGGCTGGGATCATGCGCATCGACCGGCTCGACCACCTCGTCCTCACCGTCGCCGACCTCGGCGCGACAGTGGATTTCTACACCCGCGTCCTCGGCATGACCGAGGTGACGTTCGGAGCCGGGCGCAAGGCGCTGACGTTCGGAGCCAGCAAGATCAACCTGCACGAAGCCGGGCACGAATTCGAGCCCAAGGCGGAGCATCCGACGCCGGGCAGCGCGGACCTGTGCCTGATCGCGGCCGGCACTCTGGAGCAGGTCGTGGAGGACCTGGCCGCGCAGGGGGTGCCGATCGAGGAGGGCCCGGTCGACCGCACCGGCGCGACCGGGCCGATTCGCAGCGTGTACTTCCGCGACCCCGACCGGAACCTGATCGAGGTCAGCGTCTACCGCTGAGCCGCGCCTCGCGGGAGTACACCGGCGCGGCGCCGGGTTCCGGGAAGCATTCGAGGAGCAGATCGCCGCGGAGGTCTTCGAGTTCGTCCGGAGCCTCCGCGAGCAGGTCCTCGGCCCACCCCTCGAGCGATCCGTTCTTCAGCGCTTCGTTCGGGACCTGGCTGAACTCGCCCGGCCCCAGCACTGTCCACCCGGGTTCGCCGTCCGCCCGAAACGACAGCCGCCACCAGTACGGCTGCCAATAACGCGGGCGGCTCAAGCCTGCGGCTGCTGCTGGCTCGGCAGGGTGCCCGCGGCCATCCGGCGCGCGACGTCCCGGCGCAGCCAGAGGAACCACAGGAACGCGGCCAGGAAAATGATGCCGATGATCGCGATCGCCGGCTGCGTGACGCCGATCCCGATGATCGCCAGCTGCAGCAGCAGCACGACCGGCACCGCCCAGACGTGCTTCAGCAGGCCGCACAGCACGATCAGCACCACGGCGAGCGCGATGATCGTCCAGCCGGTGAAGCTCGTGATGCCGCCGCCGAGGTTCGCGACGACCGGCAGCGCCAGCGCGACCGTGATCGCTTCCATGATCAGCGTTCCGGCCAGCACGCCGCGGAAGCCCTTCATCGGGTCCTTCGCGGGCGGCTTCACCGGCGTCTCAGGCGTCTCCTCGCTCATGCCGGTTCCTTCCCGAACAACGTGCGCGCGTCGCCCGCGGTGACCACGGAACCGGTCACCAGCACGCCGCCGCCCGCGAGCGGTTCCTCCGGGTCGTCGTTCTGCTCCACAAGTCCGATCGCGGTCTCGATCGCGGTCTCCAGGTCGCCTTCGGCGAGCACTCGGTCCTCGCCGAAGATCGAGACGGCCAGTTCGGCCAGATCCTCGACCGGCAGCGACCGCGGCGACGAACTGCGCGTGACCACCACGTCGGACACCACCGGCTCCAGCGCGTCCAGGATGCCGCGCGCGTCCTTGTCGGCCAGCACGCCGACGACCGCGACGAGCCGGCGGAAGTTGAACTCGTCGGTGATCGTCTTGGCGAGCGCCTGCGCGCCCATCGGGTTGTGCGCGGCGTCGACCAGCACCGCGGGAGCCGCCCGCACGCGTTCGAGCCGACCCGGGTTCTCGACCTCGGCGAACGCCTCGCGCACCGCCTCGACCACAAGCTGTTTGTCTTTGCCCGCCCCGAAAAACGCCTCGACGGCGGCCAGCGCGAGCGCCGCGTTCGCCGCCTGGTGCGCGCCGTGCAGCGGCAGGAAGATCTCGTCGTAGACGCCGCCGAGGCCCTGCAGCTTCAGCATCTGCCCGCCGACCGCGACCTCGCGTTCGAGCACCCCGAACTCGCTGCCCGCGCGCGCCACCGCGGCGTCGACCTCGACCGTGCGCTTCAGCAGGACGTTCAGCACCTCGGGGTCCTGCTCGCCGATCACCGCGACCGACCCCGGCTTGATGATCCCGGCCTTCTCCGCGGCCGCGTCGGCCGGCGTCGGGCCGAGATACTCGGTGTGGTCCAGCCCGATCGGCGTGATGACCGCGACCTGGGCGTCGGCGACGTTCGTCGCGTCCCACGCGCCGCCCATGCCCGCCTCGACGACCGCGGCCTCGACCGGGGCGTCGGAGAACGCCGCGAACGCCATCCCGGTGAGCACCTCGAATTTGCTCATCGGCACGCCGTCCTCGCTCGCGCCGTCCACCATCGCCACGTACGGCGCGATGTCCTGGTACAGCTCGGCGTAGCGGGCGGCGGAGACCGGACGCCCGTCGAGCGCGATCCGCTCGGTGACGAGCTGCAGGTGCGGGCTCGTGTAGCGGCCCGAGCGCAGGCCCATGCGGGTCAGCAGCGAATCGACCATCCGGGCGACCGAGCCCTTGCCGTTGGTGCCCGCGACGTGCACGACCGGATAGCCGTGGTTCGGCTCGCCGAGCAGCGTCATCAGCGCCTGGATCCGGGCGAGCGACGGTTCGAGCTTCGTCTCCGGCCACCGCTGGTTCAGCTCGGCCTCGGCGGCCATCAGGTCGCGGCGGGCCTCCGGGCCGTTCTCGTCGCCGAATTCGGCGGGCAGGCCCTCGTCGTCGAGTTCGTGCAGCTCAGCGCCCTCTTCGGGACGCAGGTCCGGGACCGGGCCGAGCGCCAGATTGTCGCCGAGCTGGCCGATGCCGCCGATCCCGCCGCGCGAACCGCCGCCGACGGTGTAGGCCGCGTCCGGCGCGTCGAGGTCCGGCTCCAGCTCGTTCCCGGGGTCGTCTTCGTCGCCGGAGTCGCTGTGCGCGAGCGCGCCCAGTTCGTCGACCCCCGCGAAACTGTCCGGATCGGAGAGATCCGGCCGCCGGGTCTCCTCGGGCTCCTCACCGCGCGGCACTCGTGCACTCCTTGAAGTCGCTGTCCCGGCGCGGTCGCGCGACCGGGAAGACCAGGCGAAAGGTTCGGCCCGGCACACCGTCGAGCGTACCCGGGGCCGCCTCGCGCCCAGCGGCCCCGGGGCTTCGGCGTGATCGCGCCCGCAGCGAGCCGTGGCAAGGTCGGGCGCATGCCGTTCGATCACAACCACCACTACCACCCGGCACTGCTCCGGCTCCTGCCTCCCGGACCCGGCCGAGCCCTCGACGTCGGCTGCGGCGACGGCCGGTTCGCCCGCAGGCTGGCCGCCGCCGGGATGACCGTCGAAGGCATCGACACCTCGGCCGAAATGGTCGCCCGGGCAACGGCCGCAGGTTCGCCGGGACCGGGCACGGTGGAATACCGCCGGGCGGACGTGACGACCGAACCGCTGGAACCCGAGACGTACGCCTACATTTCTTGCCTGGCCTCGCTGCACCACGTGCCGTTCGAGACCGTCACGAGGCTGCGCGACGCCCTCGCCCCCGGCGGCGTGCTCGCGGTGCTCGGCTGCGCCCGCCCCAGCCGTCCCGGCGACTTCGCTCGCGAACTCGCCGCCGCGCCCGCGAACGCCCTCGCCCGGCTTCTCGTCTTCGCCGGGGACCAGCTCAACGGCGGCCCCGACCCGGTCGCCAAGGCCCCGGTGCAGATGAAATTCCCGGCGCTGAACGACGTCCGCCGGGACTCCGCGCGGCTGCTCCCCGGCAGCACAGTCCGTCCGCTGGTGTTCTGGCGGTACCTGTTGACCTGGCGAAAACCCGCGGATCACCCCGCTGTCGGGTGAAAACCCGCCCCGACCACCCGATCGGCGGAGAGCCTTCCCGCCGCCGGTGCCGAAAGGTAAAGCGGGTCGTACCGCTAGGGAGGACGGGATTCGCATGCGCATCATCCGGATCGTGCTGGCCGCAATCGCGGCGGTCGCACTGCTTCTGTCGACGGCAGCGGCCGCGAGCGCCGCGCCCCGGCACTACCGCCACTACGTCGCCTTGGGCGATTCGTACACGTCGGGGCCGCTCATCCCGCTGCCCCGGCTGGATCCGTTCGGCTGCTTCCGCTCGACGTCCAACTACCCGTCGCTGGTGGCGGACTCCCTCGACGTGGACCGCTTCACCGACGTCAGCTGCGGCGGCGCGGACACGTCCGACATGACCAGCCCGCAAAACGTCCCGCTCGGCCAGAACGCCCCGCAGTTCTCCGCGCTGCGCCCGGACACCGACCTGGTCACCCTCGGCATCGGCGGGAACGACTCAAGCCTGTTCGGCACCCTGGTCGACACGTGCCCGACCCTGCGCGATTCGGACCCGACCGGAAACCCGTGCCAGCGGCACTTCACCGTCGACGGCGTCGACACGATCAAGGCGCTGCTGCCCAAGACGCAAGCCAGCATCCAGCAGGTACTGGCCGGAATCCACGCCCGCTCGCCGCACGCGAAGGTGCTCGCCATCGGCTACCCGCGCATCGCCCCCGCAGAGGGCTACTGCCCGGACGTCCTGCCCTTCGCCAACGGCGACTACGCCTGGCTCTCCAGCGTCGAAGAAGCCCTGAACTCCGCCGTCAGCAACGCAGTAGCCGCCGACGGCCAGTCGTCCTATGTGGACACCTACACCCCGTCCTTCGGCCACGACGCCTGCCAGGGCCCCGGCGTCGCCTGGATCAACGGCAAAGACCTGAACCTTCTCGCCGCCGCCCCCTACCACCCGCTGTACGCCGGAATGGCAGGCGAGGCAAAGGTCATCCGCCAGCAACTCCGCTAAAAACGCCAAAGTCCGTGAAGGGCTCCTTGAGGGAATCAGATTCCCTCAAGGAGCCCTTCACGGACCGCACCGCCCCTGCCAGCGTGCGCCCCAATG
>NZ_JBSHAM010000056.1:0-65766 GCF_053611505.1 Amycolatopsis sp. NPDC054798
GCTCGATCTAGGTGGAACTTCAGCCGGCCGCCTGCTTTTCGTCGGCTCGGCGACGAACGGCGACCACCGGGGGACCGCGACCGTGGCGTTCACCGACGGCACCACAGCGACCGCCGATCTTTCGTTCGGTGACTGGGTGTTGCCGGGCGGAAGCACCGAACCAGTGTTCGGCAATACGCTCGTGGCCCGCACCGCGCACCGGAATCAGCCCGGCGGCCAGGGAATCGGCGCCTCGGTTTACGCCACTTCGCCGCTGGAAATCCCGGACGGCAGGAAGATCGCGACGGTGACTCTTCCGGCCGATCCTGACCTCCACGTTTTCGCACTCGGTCTCGGCTGAGTTTGTCAAGCAGGATTCCCAGGGTGTGATCTGTTCGCGGATCCCGGAATTTCCTGGGCCTCTTCTTCGTCAGTGACTGGCGTGCTCACGACGAAGGGGAGTGGCGTGAACGAAACACGCGAAGCGCCGAAGTCCGGGGGCCAGCTGAAGCTGGTGCTCGTGCTGGGCGTTCTGGTGGCACTGGGGCCGCTGTCCATCGACATGTATCTTCCGGCGCTGCCGGACATCACCCGCGAACTGTTGACGACGGAGTCGACGATCCAGCTGACCCTCACCGGAACGGTGCTGGGACTCGGGCTCGGCCAGCTGATCGCCGGCCCGCTTTCGGACGCGATGGGGCGGCGGATCCCGCTCGTCGCGGGAAGTGCGATCCACGTGCTCGCGTCGCTGCTGTGCCTGGTGGCTCCGACGGTCGAGCTGCTGAGCGCGGCGCGCGTGCTGCAGGGGCTGGGGGCCTCGGCGGGCGCGGTGCTGGCGCTGGCCGTGGTGCGCGATCTCTACACCGATCGCGCCGCGGCGAAACTGCTGTCCAAGCTCATCCTGGTGATGGGCGTTTCCCCGGTGCTGGCCCCGACGCTCGGCAGCGCGCTGCTGGCGTGGACGCACTGGCGCGGGGTGTTCGTGGCGCTCGCGGCGATCGGGCTGGCGAGCGGGGTCGCGGCAGCGCTCGTGCTGCCGGAGACGCTGCCGCCCGCGCGGCGGCAGCCGTTCCGGTTCCGCACGACCGTGCGGTCCTACCGGAGCCTGTTCGCCGACCGCTCGTTCGTCGGGCTGGTGCTGGTGGCCGGGTTCGCGATGGCCGGGCTGTTCGCGTTCGTCAGCGGCGGGTCGTTCGTGTTCCAGCAGCAGTTCGGGCTGGACCAGCAGCAGTTCGGCCTGATGTTCGGGGCGAGCGCGGTGTGGCTGATCGCCGCGACGCAGGTCAACGCCCGGCTGATGAACCGGTTCGAACCGCACCAGGTGCTGCTCGCGGCGAGCGTCGCCGCGGCGGCGTCGGCCGCGGTGCTGCTGGCGACCGCGCTGACCGGGTTCGGCGGCATGTTCGGCGTGGCGGTGCCGGTGTGGATGGTGCTGTTCTTCGCCGGGCTGATCCTGCCCAACGCGCCCGCGGTCGCGCTCGACGCGCACGGCGACAACGCGGGGACGGCGGCGTCGCTGCTGGGTGCGGTGCAGTTCGGCGTCGGCGCGGCGGTCTCGCCGGTGGTCGGCCTGCTGGGCAACAACGCGGCCGCGATGGCCACGGTGATGTTCGGCGGGCTGGTGGTCTCCGGGCTGGTGCTGTGGCTGATCGCGCGGCCGTGGCAGGGCCGGGTCGCCGAACCGGCGGAAGGCGCTGAGCTGGCCGGCGCCCGGGTGCCGGTGGCGGTCGACTGAGGCTGGGGGTCGCGAGCGGCGGTGCCGGTTCCCGGCATCGCCGCTCGCGGCGTCACATGCTGCGGAGCACCGAGACGACCACGCCGAGCACCGTGGCCCGGTCGCCGTCGATCACGTCGTAGGCCGGGTTGCGGGGCTCGAGGTAGACGTGCCCGTCGCGGCGGCGGTAGACCTTCACCGTCGCCTCCTCGTCGATCATCGCGGCGACGATCTGGCCCGAATGCGCCTCGGGCTGCTGCTTCACCACCACGATGTCGCCGTCGCAGATCGCCGCGTCGACCATCGAATCGCCGCGCACGCGGAGCCCGAACACGGTGCCGCGGCCGGTGAGCCCGCGCGGCAGCTGCATGACGTCGTCCACGTGCTCCTGCGCGGAGATCGGCGTGCCGGCCGCGATGTCGCCGACCACCGGCACCGGCACGGAATCGCCGCTTTCGCGCGAGGGAAGGTCGCCGAGGAAGGCGCGCACGTCGATCGGGCGGGAGATGCTGGGGCTGCGGCGCAGGAAACCCTTGTCCTCCAGCGCGGCGAGGTGCTTCGACACCGAAGACGTCGACCGCAGCCCGACCGCTTCGCCGATCTCGCGAGTGCTCGGCGAATACCCGTGCCTGCCCACCCAGTCCCGGATGGTGGCGAGGATGTGCTGCTGCCGCTCGGGCAGGGCCGAAGCGTCGAGGTCGTCGAAGACGTCGTCGTAGTAGGCGGTCACGGGCCGATCGTAGACGGCGTCCGGGCCGGTCGCCGGGGCCGGGGGCGTTGTTCCGGCGGTTAGTCCACTGTGGACTGTGGACGCGCTTGGTAGAGTGTTCCCTCCGGAGGGTGACGGAGGGGGACCGGGATGACTCAGCCGGTGGAGCGGCCCAAAGTGACGGGGATCGGCATCGCGGTGGCGGTGTTCCTCGTGCTGCTGGAGGTCTACACGGCACGCGGGGGGATCTGGGCAGTCCTCTATCTCGCGGGCGGCGGAAAACACGGCGGTGTCTCCACGTACGTGTTGATGGTGTCCGGACTGCTCGCGATCGTGGTACTGGTCGGCGTGGGGATGATTTTCGCGCGGCGGCAACCGGTCGGGCGGATGTTGCTCTGGGCCGCGCCGGTGCAGCTGCTGTGCGCGCTCGTTCTGCTCGCAGTCGCCCATTCCTGGGAAGAAAGCGTCGTGTTCGCCTTGGCCACTGCCTTGGCGGTGGTGCTGTGGCTGCCCTCGGTATCGGCGAAGACGCCTCCGCCGGCGGGATACGGAATGCCTTATGGGGCACCGGTTCCGGGGGTGCCGCAGTATCCGGGGCAGGTTCCGATGGGGCAGCAGTACCCGGGACAGCAGTATCCGCAGCCGGGTCCGGTTCCGCCCCAGTACGGCGCTCCGGGAATGCCCCAGCCGTACCCGCAGCAACAGCCGTATCCGCAGCAGCCGATGCCGGGGCAATGGCCTGCCTCCGGCCCGCCGCAGCAGAATTGGCCGGGCCAGTGATCATTGCCCGGCGAAGCGCCGCTGCTCGTCCGTGACCTCGGTGAGCACCCGCTTGAATTCCGCGTACGCGCTTCGCCCGAGCCGCTGGGCGTGCCGGTCCTCGATCGCGGCGAGAATCCGGGTCGAGGCACTGATCATGGCCTGCCCGCGTTCGGTCGGGCAGACGAGTTTCGCGCGCCGGTCGGCCGGGTCGGGACGGCGTTCGACGTAGCCGAGCGTTTCGAGTTCGTCGACCATCGTGCCGATGACCTGCTTGCGCCGTCCGGACCGCCGGGACAGGTCGGTCGCCCGCGCCCCGTCCGGGCCGAGGTAGGCGAGCACCGCGCCGTGCCGAGGGCTCAGGTCGCCGAAGCCCTCCGCGGCCAGCGCGGTGAACAGCTCCCGCTGCACCGCGAACAGCAGCCGCCCGGCGAGCATCCCCAGGTCGGGACGGGCGGGCACTCGGGAATCGGGCACGGCGAAGATCGTAGCCCGCGGCCGGACGCGGGTCAGGACCGCCGGGGAAGAACGCAGAACTCGTTGTCCTCCGGGTCTTTCAGCACGATCCAGTGGTCGTTCTCCGGGTCGTCCACCACTTTCGCGCCGAGGGTGACGAGGCGGGCCACCTCGTCGCGCTGTTCCACCGTGTCCGGCGCGATGTCCAGGTGCAGCCGGTTCTTGACGGTCTTCCCCTCGGGCACCGGCTGGAACAGCAGCGACGGCCGGTCCGGCGCTTTCAGTTCGACGTAGGTGAGTCCGTGGCTGTCCGGCCATCGCTCGGCGGGCGGGTAGCCCAGCGCTTCCCGCCAGAATTCGGCGAGCGCGTCGGCGTCCTGGCAGTCGACGGTGATGGCGATCAGATGGCTGCTCATGATCGAGGAATTACCCGCGATCGGCCGCGGTTATGCCCGGGACCTGATCTGTCCTTAGTAGACAGATCAATGCGGGTGGGCGAGAAGGGTGCCGAGGCCCGGCCCAGCGGCGGGGCGGCCGAGCAGGGTGAGGCAGTGCCAGAGTGTCACCTGCGTCGCGGTGAGCACCGGTTTGCCCGCGCGGTTCTCGAGTTCGGCGAGCAGCGGCGCGGTGTGCAGCGCGGTCTCGGGGACCAGCACGGCTTGGGCGTCCGAGGAGGCGGCGGAATCGACGAGGTCGCGGATGCGGTCGCTGTCCCACTTCGCCAGGTCGCGGTCCGAACCGGCGTCGGCCGACACCGCATGCACAGTGGAGATGTCTTCCTCGGCGAGAAACGCCTCGAACGCGTCAGTGATCTCCGCGGCGTACACCGAGGCGAGCGCGACCCGGTCCAGGCCGAGGCGCTGGGCAGCCGCGACGAACGCCAGCGACGTGCTGCTCGCCGGGATGTCCAGTGCGTCCGACAGGGCAGCGGTTTGCGTCTTGGCCGCTTCGACGCCGTCGATGAAACTGCAGCTCGTGCAGGCCCAGCTGACCACTCGCGGGGACGTCGTGAAGGTCGCGGCGGTCCGGACCAGCCGGTCCGGTTCGCTCAGTTCGCGCACGGCGGCCTGGACGTTCTCCCGCTCGACCGTGCGCCGGGCCCAGGGCACGTAGGCGAACTCCACGCCCGGCCGGGCGTCCAGGCAGCCGGCCAGCGCGGTGAAGTCGTCCTCGGCGCAGTCGCGAGTGGGATACAGCAAACCGATCATCTGGGGCAGTGTCGCACCTGGCCGCCCGGACGGCAGAACTTCAGGAGCCGGGGCCGGAGTAGATCTCCGCGGCGGGCGGGGCCTGGAACGGCTGGGGGCCGCTCCCGCTGAAGTCCAGCGTGCCTTGCTTCGGGGACTCGTACCGCACCAGAGAGTACGACGAGTCGGGGTGCTCGAGGTAGATCGTCCTGCTGCCGTTCCGGTACCGCACCGCCGGAGTGCCCGCCAGGTCGACGGGTTCGGCCGCGGAGTAGCCGGGCCGGTCGAGGTCGTCGATCAAGGTGTCGACGAAGACGTCGAGGTCCAGGAAATGCTTGAGCGCCTCGCGGAAGACCCGGGCCATCGGGGAGTCCGTCGACACCCATTTGCCGTCCACCGCCGAGTAGGCCCCGGCGGGCTGCCCGGCCGCTTTGGCCAGCCCTTTGCTGAACTTGATCCAGACCTTGTCGCCGACGCGCAGCATTGGCATCGCCACGCCGTCCTTCTCGATGGAGCCGCCTGCACTGTCGTGGTTGATCTGCAGGTCGAGCTTCGTCGTCCGGTCGTCGCCGCCCTTGACGTGGATCGCGACCCACATCTTCATCTGGTCCGCGACGGTGTCGCCGATCGTCGCGGCATCGGGCGGGGCGTCGAACGGCTTGATCGGCGAACTCGCGGCCGCACTGGTCAGCGCCGGGGCAGCATCGCTCCCGGGGCCGGAGCAGGCGGTGCACGCGAGCACGGCCGCGATGGCGCCGTAGCTCAGGAGGAGACGTTGCTGGACCGGGCGAATCATGCGTTTTCCGTTCAGGACAGGCCCAGGACACCCCCGGGCGCATCCGCTTATCGCCCGGTCCGGCGACCCGTTACGGCTTGCCCGCGTCCGTCGCGGATTCGTGACGGACGCGGCCGGTCCACAGTGGACGAAGGCCTCGCGTTCCCGAGCGGCGCGGGAACGCGAGACCGTCCGATCAGGAGCCGGGGCCGGAGTAGATCTCCGCGGCGGGCGGGGCCTGGGCCGGGACGGGCTGGTCCCAGCCGGTGAACTCCATCGTGCCTTCCGACGGCGATTCGAGGCGCAGCAAGCGGTGCGATCCGGCGGCTTCGAGGAAAATCGTCCTGGTGCCGTTCTTGTACCGCAGCGCCGGAGTGCCCGCCACGTCGGCGGGTTCGGCCGCGGAGTAGCCGGGCTTGTCGGCGTCGTCGGCCATGGAGCCGACGAAGACGTCGTAGTCGAGGAACAGCTTGAACGCCTCGCCGAGGCCCTGTCCGAGCTGGGAGTCGAGCGACACCCACTTGTCGTTCACCATCGCGGCGGCCTCGGCGGGCAGCCCGGCCTCCTTGGTCAGCGACTTGCTGAACCGCATCCAGACCTTGTCGCCGACGCGCCGCACCGGGACCTCGACGCCGTCCTTCTCGATCGAGCCGCTCACGCTGTCCTTGTTGAACTGCATGTCGACCTTCATCTTGCCGTCTTCGCTCTTCGAGCCCTTGACGTGCACCGCGGTCGACTTCTTCATCGCGGCCTTGACGGTTTCGCCGACCTTCGCGGCGTCGATCGGGGCGGCGGACGGCGCGGCGGCCGCGGCGGGCGAACTCGCGGCCGGTCCGCCGGCGGCGGGCGGCTGGGCGTTTCCGCCGGAGCCGGAGCAGGCGGTGCACGCGAGCGCGGCGGCGGCCGCGACGGCGCCGTAGCGCACAAGGAGACGGTTCGAGACCGGGCGAATCATGCGATTTCCGTTCGGGACAGGCCCAGGACGCCCCCGGGCTCATCCGCTTATCGCCCGGTTCGGCGGTTCGTTACGGCTTGCCCGGTTCTGTCACGTATTCGTGACTTCCGCCTGGTCCACTGTGGACGAACAGGCGTCAGCTGGCGGCGCGGGTCGCGGCGTAGCCGGGGTGCGGCAGCCGCTGCGGGCGGCCGTTCGGGTGGTACTCGAAGTGCCACCATTCGTTGTCGTACACGCGATACAGGCCGAACCGTCCACCGTGGACCTCCAGCCACTGCGCGCCCTCGTACGGCCGCACGTCGAGCGCGACGCCTTGCACGTGCTGCGATTGCGCGGGCGGGAGCGTGAGGTGCAGCGCGAGTTCGTGCGAACCGGCGCGCCGCACCTCGGCGTGGAACAGGTCGGCCTGCGTCGCGGCGTCGCGGTGCCCGGACGTCAGGCCGAGCAGGATTCCGTGCCGCCACAAGGCTTCGGTGCGCGCCGCGGTGAACGCGGCGTACGTGCCGGGGGTGAGCCCGGCGAGGTTTTCCGCCGGATAGCGGGCCCCCAGCGCCCATTGGCACGCGACGTGCCGCGCCCGGCCCCGCGCGACCACCCACGCGACCGGCACGAAAAGCACCGCGAGCACGTGGGTGGCCACTCGGTAGATTCCGGTCACGGCAACGCCTTCACGACCGCGGCGGCGGCCTGCGCGATCAGCTTGTCGTCGGTCTTCGCGTCTTTCTGCGGACGATTGGACAGCACGGCGAGCACGATCGGAGCCCGGTGCGGCGGCCACAGCACGGCGATGTCGTTGCGCGTGCCGTAATCGGCGCTCCCGGTCTTGTCCGCGACCTGCCAGTCCGCGGGCACGCCGGCGCGGATCACGTGCGCCCCGGTGGTGTTCGCGCGCATGATCTTGGTGAGCACAGCCTGCTTGTCCGCCGGGAGTCCCGCGTCGAGCGCGACGGCGCGCAGGTCCTTGGCCCAGATCCGCGGGGTGGTCGTGTCCCGGACGTCACCAGGGCTCGTCTCGTTGAGAGCGGGCTCGATGCGGTCCACGTGGGTGACCGTATCCCCCACCCGGCGGAGCTCGGCAGCCAGCCCGGCCGGACCGCCGATTTCGCGGAACATCAGGTTATCCGCTGTGTTGTCGCTGTAACGCAGCGCAGCGTCGAGGACGCTCTGTAACGACATTTGCTCGCCGATGTGCTTCTCCGTAATCGGGGAATTGGGCACCAGATCGCTTTGCCGAATCGTGACCGTCCGGTTCAGATCGTCCCCGCGGTGCAGGATGGCTGCCGCGGTGAACACCTTGTGCGTGGAAGCGTAGGCAAAGCGTTCGTCAGCGTGATAAGCGACCTCGCGGCCGTCGCCGGTGTCGATCGCGTAGACGCCGAGGTGCGCGTCGAAAGCCTTTTCCAGCGCGGCGAAATCCGGCTGGACGACCGTCTTGGCCGCGACCGGCGCGGCGGACGGCGACGGGCCCGCCGAGGCGTCCGGTGTTGCTGGTGTGGCACACGAGGCTAGCGCGACCAATGCGAACGAGGCCAGGGTCAGCCTGCGGAACACGGGGTTCTCCCTCCGAAGTCGATCAAGTCCCTGAAGCGTGCCTCCGGCCGGTTCATGCGGTCCAAGACACTTCTGTGCGATTTGATGCGAATCTGGCATAAGATCTGGTCGTGGACTTGGTGGCGTGCTGCAAGGCGTTCGTGAGCGTGACCGAAGCGGGGAGCTTCACCGGCGGCGCGGCGGTCGCGCAGATCCCGCAGCCGGTGGCCAGCCGCCGCATCGCCGCGCTCGAACGGCACCTGGGGGAGCGGCTGTTCGACCGGTCCACCCGGCGGGCGCGGCTCACGCCGTTCGGCCGGGACCTGCTGCCGTCCGCGCAGCGCCTGGTCCGGCTCGCCGAGGCGATGGAGCACGACGCTCAGCGCGCGCGCCGGCGGCCGTTGCGGCTGGCTGTCCCGGACACTTCGACCACCCGCGATCTCGCCGAACTCGAAGCACAGGCGCGGACGGCCGAGGTGTTCCTGGAGTTCCGCGTCGCCGGGCCCGCCGAACGGGCCGAATTGGTGCGGACGCAGGAGGTGCGGGCCGCGCTCGTCGCGGTCCCGCCGGAGGACGGGGTCTGGACGGTGCCGCTCGGGCTGGCCAGCGAGGCCGATCCGGACGAAGCCGTGGTGCACCTGGAAACCCTGCGCGCGGGCCGGTCGGCGGGTGCGCGCCGCCGGGTGTGGGTGCAGCCGGAGGACGACGTGCCGCACGTCCGCGACCGGGTGTTCCGCGCGCGGGACGCGGCCGGGCTGCTGCCCGCCCAGGTGGAGGTCGCCGCGACGCTGACGACGGCCGCGGCGAGCGTGTTCGGGTCGGCGGATCTGCTGCTGTGCTCGGCGGATCAGGCTCGGGAACTGGGGCTGGCGTGGCGGCCGGCGGGCGGTGTCCGGCTCGCCAGGGGATACGACGTGGCGGCCGGGCTCGGCGACGACGTCGACCGGGTGCGGACGCCGCTGCGCGCGGCGATCGCGCGCTGTCTCGGCGCGAGCGTTGCGGCAGACTGACGCCGTGAACACTGAGGCGCTGCTGGCGCGGCTGCGGGACGAACTCGACGAGGGCGGGCTGCGAGGTTCGTTCCTCGTCCGCGACCTCGGGTCCGGCCGCGAGATCGGGATCGAGCCCGACCTGGAGTTCGCGACCGCGTCGCTGGTCAAGGTCCCGCTCGTGGCGGTGACCGAGGACCGGATCCGGCGCGGCGAACTGGACGGCGCGCACCAGGTGGAAATCGAACCCGGCCGGGCCCGGAGCGCGGGGCCGACCGGGCTCGCGCGGTTCCGGCATCCGGCACGGGTGTCGGTGGCCGATCTGATGTACCTGGCTTCCTCGATCAGCGACAGCGCGGCCGCCGACGAGCTGTTCGGACTGACCTCGCCCGCGGAGGTCACGCGGACGGTGCGGGAATGGGGCATCAACGGCATCTCGGTGCGGCATTCGCTGAGCGAGCTGAACGACACGCCGGTGGAACGGTTCGACGCGGCCGATGTGCACCTCGCGCACTCGCTCGCGATCGGCGCGGTGACCGAGGGGCAGGGGCATCCGGTGCGGCAGCTGGACGTTTCGCGGGCGAGTTCCGGTTCGGCCCGCGCGTTCGCCGATCTGCTGACCGCGCTGTGGACGCCGTCGAAGATCGACCCGGACGTGGCCGCGCGGGTCCGGGAGCTGATGGGCGAAAACCTGCTGCGCCAACGGCTCGCGCCGGATTTCGCGTCTGATTCCGCGAAATGGTCCTCGAAGACCGGGACGTTGGTGAATCTGCGGCACGAGATCGGGGTGGTGGAGCATTCGGACGGCCAGGCGTTCGCGGTCGCCGCGCTTACCGAGTCTCGTGTGCCGGCGGCGATCCAGCCGGAGGCGGAGATTTTGATGGCGCGGGTCGCGCGGGCGCTGCGGGATCATCTGCGGGCACGCGGCTGACCGGGCGGCCGGATCCGCCCTCGCGGCGAATCCGGCCGGTTTCCGCGTCAGGCCAGCCCCAGCAGCGTGAGGATGAGAACGATTCCGTGCGTCTGCATTTTCCCGCACCTCCCTCCCGGATCCAGGCACGGAAAATCCCCGCCGCGAAATCGCGTGATTTCGCGGTTTTCCGGGTTTCCGTGATTCTCGGCGAACCGCCCGGAACGAGCGGCGTGCACCCAGAATGCGATCCGGGAAGGAGGACGGACAAGGTGTTTCCTGGAAAGCAGGAAACACGCACTCAGCGCAGAGTCGGGTTTCCCCAGGCCAGTGCCGCCGGGCGGGTCGTGCGGGCAGCCGGGCCCGCCGGGGGACGGCGGATCTCCAGCCGCAGCCGCTGGACGCCGGTGACGTCGAGTTCGGTGTGCCGCGGGCTGCCGAAAGCGGAATGGTCGAGGTGGCGGATTTCGCCGTCGAGCCGGACGCAGAACAGGCCGGTCTGGAAGGCCGCGTCCTCGGCGTCGTCGAGCACGCCGGCGACCGCGGTGAAATGCGCGTAGGAGCCGCCGAGGTCGATTTCCGCGAAAGCCCACGCCCCGGAAGTCGGCCCGGCGGTGCGGAAAACGACGCTGTGCTCGTAGCAGATCCCGTCGATCCGCGCTGAACCGGCGGTGATGTCCGCGCTTTTCTCGCGCCACCGCAGTTCGGTCGCCAGCACCGGGCCGGGCGCGGAATCGGCTGCCCCGCGCCACGTCCCGCGCACCGGCCGTTCGTTCTGGCTGCGTCCGGTGATCGCCGAGATCAGGCCGGCGACACCGTCGTCAGTGAAGTCCGGAATCCGGAAATGCGTGGTGGAATACGGGGTCAGGAACGCCGGGATGTCCTCGACGGAAGCGCCGGGCAGCACCACCGGCAGGATGCGGCTGGTCTCGCGCTCCAGATCGCGGGTGAGCGCGTCGCGCATGATCCGCGCCTCGAACTGGGAGCCGCGGCCCTCGTCGAAGGGCGCTTCGCCGTCCGCGCGCCGCCGGTAGTCCGGCGAAGCGACCACCAGCACGAAATCGGCGGCGCGGATGTTCCGGATCGCCCAGGCCGACCAGTCGAGCCGGGAGGCGTCGTCCCATTGGTCCAGCCGGACGTCGAGCCCGATCCGGGCGCGCAGGAAAGTGGCGAAGGTCCCGACCTGCCGGTAATGCTCGGCGGCGGTGTCGTGGGCGTAGCTGATGAAGATCCGGGGTGCGGCGGGGGCGGACATCGGGCTCCTCGAATTCCGGCGGCGGCGACCGGTCCAGTTTCGGGTCCGGCGGGAGGCCGCGGGTTTTCGGCCACAAAGTGTCCACAATCTGTCCCTTGTCCGGGCGGGGGCCAAAGGTATCGTCGGGGCCGAGGTCGGATCGCCAGGACGCGGAAATCGACGGGGAGCGCTGCCCAGGTGTACCACTACGACGTTTTCATCAGCTATCTGCGGACCGCGGATCCGATCGCCCGGTGGGTGCGCAACCATTTCCATCCCCGGCTGTGCGAACTGCTCGACGGCAACCTCGACCGGGAGGTCCAGGTGTTCTTCGACGGCTCGGTCCGGGTCGGCGACCGCTGGCCCGACGAACTGCGCAACGCGTTGCAGCGCACGAGGATTCTCGTCCCGGTGGCGTCCGGACAGTACTTCTACGACGAGTGGTGCCTCGCCGAATGGGCGTCGATGGCGCATCGCGAGAAACTCGCCGGCGGCGCGCGCCCGGCCACGCTGATCTACCCGGTGATCTACGCCGATTCGAAGAATTTCCCGCCGTTCGCGCACCAGCGGAAGTGGCAGAACCTGACCGACTGGAACCATCCGTACGAGCATTTCCAGGTTTCGCCGAAATACATCGGTTTCCACGACAGGATGAACGTGATCGCGCGGGAGGTGGAGGAATTGATCAGCGCGGCTCCTCCGTGGCAGCCGGACTGGCCCGTGCTCACCCCCCTGCCGGACGATCCGCCCACCGCGCGCGTCCCGAAATTCTGACCGATGGCCGGGACCGTGATCACGTTCTATTCGTTCAAGGGCGGCGTCGGCCGCAGTTTCGCGCTGGCCAACATCGCCGTGCTGCTGGCGCGCTGGGGCCATCGCGTGCTGTGCGTCGACTGGGACCTCGAAGCACCCGGCCTGAGCGACTATTTCCGGCCGATGCTCGACCGCGAACCGGACGGCGGCGTGGTGGACCTGGTGACCGACTTCCGGGCGGGGACCGTCCAGCCGGACCGGCACGTCGTCCGGCTGTCCGCGGGCGAGGATTCTCCCGGCACGCTCGATTTCCTCGCCGCCGGCCGCGACAGCCTCGATTATCCCGCGCAGGTGCAGGGAATCGACTGGGAAAGCCTGTACGACGACCGGTTCGGCGCGTACCTCGAAAAGTGCCGGGACCACTGGACCGCGAACTACGATTACGTCCTCCTCGACAGCCGCACCGGGATCTCCGACGTCGGCGGCATCTGCGCGGCGCACCTGCCGGACCGGCTGGTCGTCCTCTACACCGCGAACCGGCAAAGCGTCCGCGGCGCCGTGGACATCGCGAAACGGGCCAACGTCGCCCGGAACGCCCTGCCGTATGACCGTCCGCAGCTGCCGGTGCTGCCGGTGCTCTCGCGGTTCGACACGCGCGAGGAGTACGACCGCTCGGAGAAATGGCGGAAGTTCTGCGTCGAGGAGACCAAAAGCCTGTTCGAACCCTGGCTGGACCAGGACGTCCTGCCGGAAGTGATGGCGCGGCACCTCACTCTGCCGTACGTGTCGTATTGGACCTTCGGCGAGCAGCTTCCAGTGCTGCACGAGGAAAGCCCCGGCGCGGACCAGGTCGGCTTCGCGCTCGAAACGGTCGCCGCGGTGATCGCGCATTCCTTCGACCGCACCGAACTGCTGGAAGAAAACCGCGACGCGTACGTGGCCGCGGTGCGCCCGCAGAAGAAAGACTTCGCCTACGACATCCAGGTGAGCATGCCGCGCTCGAACCTGACTGCCTCCCGGGCAGTAGCGGAAGAACTCGAAAAACTCGGGATCCGGGTGGGGAAATCGCTGTCCGGCGACCGGTCCCGGCTCGGCCGCGCGGAAACCGAGGCCCAGCACCTGTGCCTGGTGATCGACGGCAAGGCGAGCCGATGGCAGTCCGCGGAGGCGGAGCTGTTCCTGCACCGCACCCTCGGCCACGACCGCAAGCTGATCCTGGTGCTCACCGAGGGCACCGACCCTCGCGACCTGTCCGGCTACCTCGGCAGCGTGCGGTATCTGCGGCTCGGCCCGGCGACCGGCCCGGCGACGGTCGCGCGCAGCCTCGCCGACGAGATCGGCGCCGGCCGGACCCTGGTCGACACCGGCCAATCCGACCTGGTTTCCCTGCTGCGGCAAGCCGTGCACGCCCGGCTGCGCCCGGGACTGTGGGACCTCGTCGACGACCTCGCCGGCGAAATCCCGGCCGCGGTCGGGGCCGGGGACAGTGTGCGGGCGCAGGAACTCGGCGCCGACCTGGCCGTGCTGCTGCGCCCGCGCCGCGACGACGAGGGCGCGGTGCCGCCGCCGCAACGGGTCCAGAACGCGCTGGCCTGGGCCCGGCGAGTGCTCGACGTGCGGGTGACCGGCAGCTAGCCGCGCCCGCTCGAACCCCAGAACGCCCCGGCCGCGCCCGCGGCCGGGATGCCCCGGTGAGGAAGGACGGCGGATGCACGAACGACTGAGCCACAAGCAGTCCGCGGCGATGATCGCGCTGATGGTGCACGGCCAGGAGATGTCGAACCCGGAGCTGCGCCAGGCCGCGGGCTTCTCGCTCGACGGGAGGGACCGGCTGAAGCTCAACGAAAAGTACGTCAGCAGCAGGAAATCCGGCCGTGCGTTCGTGCACCAGCTCACCGACGACGGCTGGCACTGGTGCGAGGAGGAACTGGCCGCGAGAAACCCGCCGGAACCGGTGCGGAGCACGTTGACGGTGGTGGCTTATCTGGCGCTGCACGGGTTTTTCGAGTACCTGCGGCTGCACAATGTCCGGCTCAAGGATGTTTTCACCGGAGGGGAGGGCAACGCGCCGCAGGCGGTGAACCTGGAGGAAAGGATCCGCACCGCGTACCGGAAACTCGCCCGTTCGCCCCGGGACTGGGTCGGCCTGGCGGATCTCCGGCCGCTGCTGGGCGGCGCTGCTGTCGCCGAGGTCGACGCGGTGCTCAAGCAGCTGAGCCGGACCGGACAAGCGCATTTGGTGCCGGAATCGAACCGCAAGGCTCTCACCGACGAGGACAAGGAAGCAGCCGTCCGCATTGGCGGTGAGGACAATCATCTGCTCTCCATCGAGGCGTCATGATCGAACATCTGGCGGTATTGGCGACCCTGCGGTTCGACTGGGCGGACACGCCTGACCACGTGTGGCGGGATTCTCCGTACCACGTGGACGGTCTGCATCCCGACGTGATGGCCGCGATCGACGTCGGCATCCGCGATGCCGCGGCCAGCGACGGGCCCAGCCCGATCGGGCTGGTCATGCAGGGCATGAAGGGCGTGGGCAAAACCCATTTGCTCGGCATGGTCCGGCGGGCAGCCCACCGGGCGGGCGGCTACTTCTTTCTCGACGACCTCACCGCGGGCGACGCGTTCTGGGAGGACACCGCCGACGCGCTCCGCCGAGGACTGTCGCGTTTGGACGATTCGGGCGAGCCGCAGGTGCGCAGCTTCGTGCGCCGGGTGTGCGAGCGCGGCGACGTGCCGTGGGAAAGCACTTCGGCGCTGCTGAGCGGTCGCGGGCTGACCCGTTCGCACCTCGATGATTTTCTGCTGGCTCTGCGGACGATGGACCGCCAGGTCGCGGTCGAATGCGCGGACACTGTTCGCGCGCTGGTGTTGTACGCCGCGGAAGAACTGACTCAGAACGAGATCGGCGACGAGTACCTCGGCCGGTTCGACGAATCGAAATCCGGTGCGCGGCGCAAGTGGGGCATCCGGGCGAAGCCGAAGTCCGCGCGCGACCAGGTGCACGACATCACGCGGCTGCTCGCGCTCACTGGGCCGCTGGTCATCGGAGTCGATCAGCTGGACACGCTGCTGGCCGTTTCCGATCGGCAGACGCGGGACATCGGCCGCGGCAAGGACAACGACCTCCTCGTCGCCCAGATCGCGGACGGGCTGATGGAGCTGCGCCAGATCACCCGGAGGACGATGACCGTCCTCGCTTGCCTGCCCCCGACCTGGATGCAGATCAAGGACAAAGCCGCCGACTCGGTCGGAGACCGGTTCCGCGAATCGCTCACGCTCGGCAGGGTGCTGGATGCCGAGATCGGCCGGAAGCTGGTCGAGCGGCGTCTGGGGGTCGCTTACGCCGCAATGGATTTCACTCCGCCGCATTCGACGTGGCCGGTCGCTCCCTCGGCGTTCGCCGGTCCGTGGGACGAGTACACGCCGCGAGAACTGCTGAGGAGGATCGGTGCGCACATCGATGCCTGCGTGCGTGCGGAACGGGTGCAGGAGCTGACCACGTTCAATCCGGACGCACCTGCGGTGCTGCCCGCGCGCCCGGAGCCGAAACCCGATCGCTTCACCGAACTGGACGACTGGTTCGACCAGCTCCGGGCGGACGCGGATCCGTCGGCGCTGCTCGACCACAAGGTCGAGGACGAGGTGATGCCCCGGCTGCTCTCGGCCGCCTTGCGCGGCTGGATCACCGAGGTCGGCGACGACGAGATGGAGTGGGACACCCGCGTCAGCGAGGACGAACTGCACGCCTGGCTCACCCACACCCTCGACGAGGCCAAGGATCTCGAAGAGCACTGGGCGTTCCGCGCGATCTCGGCGAAGAATCCGATCGCGGTGCTCAGCCGGTTCCGGAAGGCCCGGTCGGCGGCGGGGCTGCGGCCCGGCGCGGACAACCGCCATCTCATCCTGATCCGGAACTCGTCGTGGTCCAAAGGAGAAAAAACCCAAGCCGAACTGCGGGCCTTCGAAGCAGCGGGCGGGATGCGGCTCAAGATGTCCGAAGCGGACGTCCGCACCTTCTGGGCGCTGGACGAGATGTTCGTCAAGGGCGGCCCGGACGTCCACGAATGGCTCATCGACCGCAGGCCCGCCCGCCGCTCCCAGCTGCTCTCCGGCGTCCTCCCCGACGCCGCCCCGCGCCCCGGCGGCACCGGACAGACACCCCAGACCCCGCGACCCGCTGCCGAACGACCCGCGAACCCGGCACCCGTGAACGCAGCACCCGCGAACCAGCCCTCCCTCTTCACCCCACCCGCCCAGACCCCGCGACCCCACCGCACCGGAACCGCCCAGGCCCCGCGTTCCGACGGAACCCACCCCCCGCCGGACGGCCCCCTCGTCCTCGGTTCCGAAACCGGCTCCGGCAAGCCCGTCAGCATCGAACTCTCCGCGCTCCGCAAGCACGCCGCCGTCTTCGCCGGTTCCGGATCGGGAAAAACCGTGCTCCTGCGCCGGATCATCGAGGAATGCGCGCTGCGCGGCGTGTCGTCCATCGTGCTGGACCCGAACAACGACCTCGCCCGCCTAGGCGACCCGTGGCCGAGTCCGCCGGACGGATGGGGCCCGGACGACGCCCGGCTCGCCGAGCGTTATCTCGAAGGCACCGACGTCGTCGTCTGGACGCCGGGCCGCGCCGCCGGGCGTCCGCTCGGGTTCGAGCCGTTGCCGGACTTCGCCGGGGTGCTCGACGACGAGGACGAGTTCTCCGCCGCCGTCGAGGTGGCGGTGGCCGCGCTCGCGCCGCAGGCCCGCCTGACCGGCAGCACCGCGAAGGCCGACATCGGCTTGGCCGTGCTGCGGCAGACGATCGTGCACCACGCCCGCACCGGGTCGCGGAGCCTGCCGGAGCTGATCGAGGTCCTCGAGGATCTGCCCGAGGGCGTCACAAATCTCACCGGCGGGCGGAAAATCGCGGCCGAAGTCGCGGAACTGCTCAAGGCCGCGATGGTCAACGACCCGCTGTTCGCCGGAGCCGGGACCCCGGTGGACCCGGCGCTGCTGCTCACCCCGGAAACCGGCAAGCGGGCGCGGATCTCGGTGATCAGCTTCGCCGGGCTGCCGTCCGAGGCCCAGCGGCAGAGTTTCGTGAACCAGCTGCAGATGGAGCTGTTCGCGTGGATCAAGCGGAATCCGGCGGGGGACCGGCCGCTGGGCGGGCTGTTCGTGATGGACGAGGCGCAGACGCTCGCGGCGTCGGGTTCGCTCACCGCGAGCACGCGCAGCACGATCGTGCTGGCCGCGCAGGCCCGGAAGTACGGGCTGGGGCTGCTGTTCGCGACACAGGCCCCGAAAGGCCTGCACAACCAGATCGCCGGCAACGCGATGACGCAGTTCTTCGGGCGGCTCAACAGCCCGGCGCAGATCGCCGCGGCGAACGAGATGGCGCGCGCGAAAGGGAGTCCGGTGGCGGACATTTCCCGGCTGGAGCGGGCCCAGTTCTACGTGTCCGGCGAGGCGTTCGGGTTCCGGCGGGTGTCGGCGCCGCTGTGCCTGAGCCACCATCCGGCGAGCCCGCTGCGGGTCGAGGAGGTGCTCGCCCGGGCCAGGAACGGGGAGGTGCGGGGGGAGGGGTGAACCCGCGGCCCGGACCCGGGGATCCGTCCGGGTCCGGGCCGCTGCGGATCAGACGCCCGCGACCGACTGGATCCAGTCGCGGTACTGGGTGACGTTGATGTAGGCGGTGTAGGACTGGCGGTCGCTCGTGGAGGCGACGCCGACCTGCTTGCCGTTGGCGTACATCGGGCCGCCCGAGTCGCCGCCGGCGGTGATGCCGTCGCCGCGGTTGGCGCACACCGAGACGCCGGCCGCGCCGTCCGGGCAGTCGACCGAGGTGACCTGGACGTTCGCCACCTTCAGCACCTGCGACTGGCAGTTGATCTCCGGCTGGTCGGTGCAGGTCGCGCCCCAGCCGTAGACCTGTGCGGTGTCGCCGACGTTGACGTCGCCCGCGGTGCCGAGCGGCGCGTACTCGGTCTGCACCTTCTGGTCGATCTGGACCAGGGAGATGTCGGCGTCGGGCGCATCGTGCACCGACGTCGCGGAGACCTCGGTGCCCTGGGTCTGGTCGAGGCTGCCGACGTGGAAGGTGATCTGCTTGCCGCCCGCGCCCTGCGTGCAGTGCCGGGCGGTGAGGATCCAGTCGGGCGCGATGATCGTGGCGGAACAGAGTTCCTGGCCCCCGGCGAACATCCGGGCGGCGGCGTGCAGGGAGTCGGCGGTGCTGCCGTCGATGATGGCGGGCTGGGCGGGAGCGGCGGTGGCCGGGGCCGCCGCGGCGACGGCGGCGAAGGCCAGGCCGGACAGGACTGCGGCGGTACGCGCGATTCGCACTGGTGATCATCTCCGGTGGGTACGGGGAGTAGCTGTCAGGTACTGACCCACCGTCGTGAATGTCGGTAAATGACGGAACCCGCCGAAGGTCGGGCCGGTGCAGGTCCCGACTTTCGTCGTAGGACAAGCGGACCAGGCCGCGCTCGCCGGGGCGCGGACCCGGAGTGTGAGCGCGGTCACCGTGCCCCCGGGTCCAGAATGGTGTCGGGTGGACGAGCGGGGGCGACGGGCCCCGCCAGGACAGGGAGCGCAGCACGCGGATGGAAGCCGGCTCACAGGGATCGGCACGGCTGAAGTCGTCGTACCGCTACGACGACCTCGACGTGCTCACGCTGCTGCTGGCGGGGGAACTCGACGCCGGCACCGCGCTGGTGGTGGTGCGCGCGGTGACGTTCGCGCTGGCCAAACGCCCGATGGCGCTGGTGCTGGACCTGACCGGGCTGACCGAGCTGAGCGACGCGGGCGTGCACGTCCTGCGGGCCGCTCAGGACCGCGCGGCCGCCGAGGGCGTGGTGCTGCGGCTGCTCGCGCACCCCTCGGGCGCGGCGGGCCGCCGGCTCGCCGAGACCGGGATGACCGGGGTGTTCGACATCTACCCGGACCGCACGGCGGTCCGCGTGGAGACCGACCGGATCGCTTTCCTGCGCCGGATGAAACGGCGGCTCGACGCCGGCTGAGCCGGTCCGGATCCGGGCGTTCCGGGCCCGCCGGACCCGGCGCGGTGGCCCGAGCGGGTGAACTTCCGGGATTTTTTCTCCCGTGGTCCGGACCAGCGCGGGCGAGGTGAGGGGTTCACGCCAGCAGCGCTTCGGCCAGCCCCTGCTCCTCGATCGAGTCCCGCAGCTTCGCCAGCGCCCGGCATTGCGTCACCCGGACGTTGCCCGGCGAGATCCCCAGCGCCTTCGCCGTTTCGGCCGAGGTGAGGCCGACGACCACGCGCAGCGTCAGGATTTCCTGCTGCAGCTTCGGCATCCCGGCCAGCAGCCTGCCCAGCGAGGCTCCGAGGTCGGCGGTCATCGTGTGCGATTCGGGGCCGTCGCGCAGATCCGGGTTCTCCGGGACGTCGGACACCGGCCGCGAGCGGTCGCGCGACACCGCGCGGAACGCGTCGGCCACCTTGTTCGCCGCGATCGCGCGGACCAGGTGCAGGAACGATCCGCCGCGGTCCTCGTAGCCCGGCACCGCCTGCAGGACCGCGATGCACACTTCCTGCGCGACGTCGTCGGCCGACAGGTACGACAGGTCGCGTCCGCCGATGCGGGCCCGGCAGTAGCGCGCGATCACCGGCTTCAGCAGCGCCAGCAGTTCCGGAGCGGCGCCGGGGACTCCGGCGCGCGCGGCGCGGACCACGGTCTCCAGGCGCTCGGCCAGCCCGGAGGGGCGAGGCAGCGCGGCGAGCGGGACGTAGCCTTCGACCGGCTCGGTCACGGTGGCGGTGGACATAGGGTCGTTCCTTTCGTACGGGCGGCCGCGGTGGTCCTCGCCCGCTCGCTGCGGGAGTCGGCGGCGCGCGCCCGGATGTTGCGCCCGCGCGGGTGTTGTCCAGCTTCTGTCCGTTGCGCGGCAACGGGATTCGCTCGGACTTGGACAGATCTTGGACAGGTTCCCTCCTCCGGTAGCGCGTGCGGGCACGGCAGCGATCCCGGTGCGGTCGAAGGGTTGTCCCGATCAGGAAGGGGTACTGCGATGATCACGCACTGACCGCGGCCGCGGGCCCGGCCGGCGAGGTTCAGCCGGTCGGGCTCCATCGGATGCCGTAGGCGAAACCGGGCGCGAGATGGTCGAACCGCAAATGCACCTCGCCTGAGCCGTCCGGGTGCACCACGTCGCCGCGTGCGCCCAGATCGCGTGCATCGTCTTGAAAAACGCGGTCCAGCCGCACGATTTCCGGCGGCGGCGCGGCCGGAAAGCGCACGTGGAGATCGAACTGGTCGACCGGATGCCGCGGCACGCACACGTAGTGCGGATGCCGGAATTCCGCGCGGAACCGCAGCGCGAGGTCGTGCGTTTTCCCGCGCGGCAGCGGATCGGCCAGCTGCAGCGCCAGGCCGACCCGGTCGTTCGACTCCATCGCGCGGCGGACGAGCGTGCCGCCGTGGAAGACGTCGACGTCCAGATCGCTTTCCCGCACCGGCCCGGAGGTCGCGGACGTGGTGGTGAGGGTGAGCGCGAGGTCCAGTTCGGCGATCTCGTCGGCGTCGGCGACGATCCGCCGGAACTCGAACACCTCGGGCCGATCCTGGTCCAGCGCAAGGGAGACGCGCAGCAGCTCGGTGTGCCAGCTGCAGTCGGGCGCGGGCCTCCGGTCGCCCTCGCGCGGTCCGGCGAGGGCGAGCTGCGCGACGTGCTCGATGCCCTCGTCGATGCGCCGCCGGATCGTGCGGTCGTCGCGGTCCAGTTCGCGCGCGGCCCAGTGCACCCGCTCTTGGTAGAACGGCTTGCGCGCCGGCTCGTGCATCGCGAACGCCGCGAGCACGGCGATCCGGAGGTCGTCCGGGAGCGTCTTGGCCAGCGGTTCCAGCACGTGCGCGAGCCGGTCGCGGATCTCCACGTTTTCCGCGTGGTCGGGAATCCCGCACACCTCGCGCAGGACCGGGCCGACCCGAATCCCGAGCGGGGTGGTGAATACGCCGCGCCCCTTCCGGAGCACTTTCAATTCCGCGACCAAGTCCGCCGCGTTCGGTTCCACCCGTTCCTCCCTCGCGTCTCCCCGCCCGCAGCCACTGTTCCGCAATGCGGGCGGGGATGTCCAGCCTTGCCCGGCATCGGCGCACGGACTGTGACCGGAATGATTTCCCATTCCCGCGTCCGGCTGGTGCGGCCGGGTTTATCCGCGGCCGAAATTCGCTCGGATGGCGCATTCCCGAAACGTCGGGTGACTGCTTCCCATTGCTGACGTCCGGTGTCTCGTCCGTGTTGCTGGCGGAAGGTCAGCTGTCCTCGCCTGGCGGTTTGTGATCTCGTAAGCTGTGTTCGCGGCCTGCCGGGCATGCTGCACTGGCCGCCTGGCTCGCCGAAGCCGAATGCTTTTCACCGCACGCCCCGGCGGTGCTTCGCTCCCGCGCAATCCGGCTCCGGCGCCGCCCGCCGTTTCCGGTTCACGGGATTATGCTGGAAACAGGAAACTCCTTCCCCGATTACTGCACGGCCCCGCATTCTCGGGACGAGCCGCCGATCAGGCGGGCGGAAATCCTCCGAAGGAGTGGTCGTGAAGGTCATCTGTTCGTTTTCTCTGCTGGTGCGGGCCGCGTTGTGGCTCGCCGGGGTCGCGCTCGTCTCCGGGCTGGCGCTGAGCCATCCGGGCGGCCCCGCGCCGGTCGCGCCGCCGGTGCCGGCGCGGACCGCGCCGTGACGAAACCGCGGTCCGGTTTCTGCCGGATCGGCATACTGGCAAAGGAAAGAAGGTGGAGGCGGATGACAGCGCGCGCGACGTTCGGGGCGGAACTGCGGCGGCTGCGCGCCTCGGCCGGGCTGTCGCTCACCGAACTGGCCGAGCGGGTGCATTACAGCAAGGGGTACCTGAGCAAAGTCGAAACCGGTCTCGCGGCCCCGAATTCCGCACTCGCCGCCTTATGTGAATCCGAATTTGGCACTCCCGGTGCGCTTGCTGCACTGGTTCCCGCGGAAACCGGCAAACGACGCACCCGGCCGGACCTCCGCCCGTCCGGCCTCCCGCCGGTGACCGCCGACTTCACCGGCCGCGACGCGGAATCCGAAGCCGTACGCCAGATTCTCGCATCGGACGGCGGCGTCTGCGTCATTTCGGGAATGGGCGGGGCGGGGAAGACGGCACTGGCGGTCCGGTGCGCATACCGGCTCGAAGCGTCCTTCGCCGACGGCAGCCTCTTTCTGGATCTGCGCGGCACCTCCGACGATCCGGTCGCGCCCGCCGACGCACACGACCGTCTGCTGCGGATCCTGGAGGTGCCTGCCGAACGGATCCCGGCCGACCCCGACGACCGCGCCGCGCTTTTCCGCACCTGCCTGCGCGGCCGGAGTTTCCTGCTGGTGCTGGACAATGCGGGCAGCACCGGGCAAGTGCGCCCGCTGCTGCCCGCCGAACCGAAATGCCGGGTGGTGATCACCAGTCGTTCCCGCCTGCCCGCTTTGGACGAAGCCAGCCACCTGTCGCTCGGCGTCCTCCCGCCCGGCTCCGCCGCCGAACTAGTCGCCGCTCTGACCGGCGCGCCCCCCGATGCCGCACTGCGGATCGCCGGCCGCTGCGGCTGTCTCCCGCTGGCGATCCGGATCGCCGCGGCCCGGCTGCGCGCCCACCCGGCGTGGGACGTCGCGGAACTGGAACGCCGCCTGACCGGCGAGACCCGCCGGCTGGGCGAACTCGACGACGGCGAACGAAGCCTGGCCGCCGCGTTCCGGTTGTCGGTCCGCCAATTGGACCCGCCGGAAACGCGGTTGTTCGGCTTGCTCGCCCTGCATCCCGGCCCGGACTTCGACGTCACCGCCGCGCAAGCGCTGGGCTCGCTGGATTCTTCGACCGCGGAGCGCCTGCTCGACCGCCTGCACCAGGCTTACCTGATCACCCAGCCGCAGCTGGGCCGGTACAGTTTTCACGACCTGGTAAGGGTTTTCGCCGCCTCCGGCACGCCCGACCAGGACGCTTTCGACCGCCTGGCCGATTTCTCCGTCGCCGCCGCGGAACGGGCGGACCGGGCGATGAGCGGCCCGCGGTACCGCCCGGAGGTGACGTACCCGCCGGGCCTGCCGAAAGCGGAGTTTCCGGACCAGGAGAGCGCGATCGCCTGGTTCCGCGCGGAATGGCCGAACCTGGTCGCGCTCTGCCGCCGGGCGGGAGAGTCGGAACGCTGCTGGCAGCTGGCGTTCTTCCTGTGCGGATTCTTCCACCTGGCCAAATTGTGGGACCCGTGGATCGCGACGCACCGCTGGGCGCGCGCCGCCGCCGAGGCCGTCGGCAACCGCTGGGCCGCCGCCACGACCACCGCGAACCTGGGAATCGCGCACGCCGACCGCGGCGACCTGGACGAGGCCTCCCGGTGCTTTCGCCAGGCTCTGCAAGAGTACCGGGACCTCGGCGACCGCCACGGCGAAGCGACCGCGCTGGCGCATTCCGCGTGGGCAGAGCACTACCGGGGCAACCACGAACAAGCCCTGCGCGAATTGCGCTCCGCGGCCGATTTCTACGCACTGACCGGCAACCGGCGCAGCGGCGCCATCACGGCAAGGGGTGTCGCGCTGGTCCTGACTGCGCTGGGGCGGCCGGGCGAAGCCGCCCGGCTGGTGGAGGAAACCCTGGCGGTGTTCGGGGAGCTGGGGCTGGAACTGGACGTCGTAATGGGGCTGAACTGCCTGGGGTGGGCGAGATTCCGGGCCGGGGACCATTCGGGAGCCGAGGCGGCTTACCGGGAAGCTGCGGTGCGCGCGGAGGCCTGCGGGAGCACGCACGAGGCGGCGCGCGCCTGCCTGGGGCTGGGGAATGTCGCCGCGGCGCGGGGAGCGGCGAGGGAGGCTGCGTCGCAGTGGGAGCGGGCCGAGGCCGCACATCCCGGCCTGGATCCGGTGACGGTGGGGGAGGCGGCTGTACGGGCGGAGTTCCAGTGAGGATCGTTGCGCCTTTCCCACGGACTGGGCGGAGGCATGGGGTGGTTCTGCGGCCGTGCGGGTGGAGGTGTGACCTGGCGATCAGATCCGGCTCAGGCATTCACAGCGGCAGTTCCGCTCAGCCGCCACGATGCGGGCATTCGTCTCAGCAACGTGCTCGGCTCGATTTCGGCTAGACGAGACCGAGGCCCTGCGCAATCCAGCTCCGTTCAGCCGCCACGACCCGGACGTTCGCCCCAGCAACGTGCCTGGCCCGTTTCCGGCCAGACAAGACCATCGCCCTGCGCAGCTCAGCCCCACGGCCCAGGCATTCGCCCCGGCAACGAGCCCGGCTCGCCTCCGGCCACACGACCGACGCCCTGCGCAGCCAGCTCCGCTGAGCCGCCACGACCCGGACATTCGCCCCAAGCAACGTGCCTGGCTCGCTTCCGGCCACACGAGACGGAGGCCCCGCGCAGCCCAGCTCCGCGGTTCGTGATCGGAAGGCCGCACACCGGATCCGAATTCGCCGTGCTCGGCATCGACGGCTTCGTCGGCGGTCGCTCTCCGGCCAGGGTTCGATTGTGGGCGGCGCGCGGGAGTGTGCCCGGCGTCTCTGCCTGGCGTGGCCGGGCTTTCGGGCCGGACGGGTGCGTGTTGGGATGGGCGGATGGGATCGTCGCCCGGACCGGTTGAGCAGTTGCCACGCGTGGCGGGGTTCCGGGCGCTGATGTTCGCGTTGCCTCCGGTCGGGCGGCGGTGGTCGGCGGGGTTGCGGGCCGCGGCGGCGGTCGCGGTGCCGGGGATCGCGCTGGTGCTGGCCGGTGCGTCGGCCTCGGCGTTGTTCGTCACGCTGGGGACTTTTGCGGTTCTGTACGGCGAGGGGCGGCCGTACCGGGTTCGGGCGGGCGTCGTGGCGACTGCCGGAGCCGGGTTGCTTGCGGCGGCTGCGCTGGGTGCTTCGGTGGGGACCGTGGTTCCGCCTGGGCCGGTGTCGGTACTGGTGGTCTCAGTGGTCGCGGTAGTGGCGACGTACGTCGTCGACGCGTTGCGGCTCGGGCCGCCGGGGCCGTTGTTCTTCGCGCTCGTTTGCGCGGGTTCGCAGGCGGCGGTCGAGGCGGGAGCCCGGCCGTGGGTCGTGCTGGGGTGTGCTGCGGCAGGGGTCGGATCGTCGATCGTGGTGTCGATGGCCGGGGTGCTGGCCGACCGGGCCAAACCGGAGCGGACGACCGTCGAACGCGCGGTGCGGGCGGTCGACGCGTTCGTCTCGGCGGAGCAGAAGACGGCGGAGGCGCGGCACGCGGCCGGTGCCGCGGTGTCCGCGGCGTGGACTGCGCTGCACGACGCGGGACATCCGCGCCGGGGCACGAAACCGGATCTGGTGGCGACGTTGCTCGCTGCCCACCGGCGGTTCGCGGACGCTTCGCCGGGGGAGTCGGTCGAGCTGCCGCCGGGGAAGCTGCCGTTGCCCCGGCCGGGAATCGGGTACCGGTTGCGGCGGGCGGTTCCGTTGCGTTCGCATGCCGCGTTGACGGCGTTGCGGGTCGGAGCCGGTTGCGTGGTCGCCGGAGAGCTGGCGGTGGCAGTCGGGTTTGGACGGCCGCATTGGGCGGTGCTGAGCGCGCTGGTGGTGCTGCAGCAGGGATTGGACCGGCGGCGGACGAATGTCCGTGCGCTGCACCGGTTCGTGGGGACCGCGGCGGGGCTGGTGCTGTTCGGGCTGGTGATGATGGTCGCGCCGTCCGGGATTGTGCTGATCTTGATCCTGGCGGTGCTGCAGTTCTGTGTGGAGCTGGTGGTGCCGCGGAATTATGCCGTCGCGACGGTCGTCATCACGCCGCTCGCGCTGCTGGCCGCCGGGGTGGCGAGCCTGCCGGGCCCGGTGTGGCCAGCGGTGGCGGACCGCTTCGCCCAGACGGCGATCGGGGTCGCGGCGGCGGTGCTCGTGCAGTACGCGGTGGTGCCGCGTGCGCATCGGAAGACGTTGGACTGGACCGGATCTCGCGTGCGAGCCGCCGCCCGTGCGGTGCTGGCCGGTGCGCCGGTCCCGAGTGCGGCTGCGCGCCGGGATCTCCAGTTCGAACTGGAAGGCGCGACCCGGGCCGGGGTGGATTCGGTGCACAACGAACCAGGCTGGGCCGCCGCGCGATGGCCTGCCCACGCGGCCCTGGTCCACGACGGTTACGACTTGCTGCAGGCCTGCTGGACGGTGCCGGAGGGCGGGTTGCGGGACGTCGAACGGTGGGAGCGTGCCTTCGCTGCGCGGTGACGGGGGTGCCTGTCAGGCCCGTTTGGGGGCAGGCGCTCGGGGACTTGCTCGCTCGAGGTGGGCGGCAGTCTTGGCGGGGGGCGAGTCTGGTGGGGGAGAGTTGGCGAGTGGCCACGGCGGGCGGGGCAAGGCTGCGAGCGGCGGCTGGCGAGGGGTTGTTTGCCGGGCCTGGCGGGATCGGGAGAGTCGTCTGGGGCAGGGGGCTGCGCGGCGGGCTCAGTGGGACGCGGTGAGGTTGCCGGGGATCGGGCTGTGCGCTGGGCCTGGCGGGATGCGGCGAGGTTGCTGGTGACAAGTTGCGCGCTGGGCCTGGCGGGGCGCGGTGAGGTTGCCGGGCACCGGGCCTGGCGGGGCGCGGTGAGCTTGCTGGTGACGGGCTGCGTGCCGTACCCGACGGGTGCGATGAGATAGCCGGGGACGGGCTGCGCGGCGGGCCTGGCGGAGTGCGGTGAGGTCGCCCGGGGCGGGCTGGGTGGTTTGGGCCTGGGCGGAGTGCGGCGAGGTAGCCAGGGGCCGGGCTGCGCGCCGGAACCGGCGGGGCGCGGTGAGGTTGCCGGGCTGCGCGGCGGCCCTGGCGGGATGCGGCGAGCTTGCCAGGGTTGGCTGGCGAGTGGCCGCGCGCCGGGCTGAGCGGGAGCCGAGTTCGCTGGGGATCGGCTGACGCGGGCACGTCCGCCAGACCTGGCGGACGTGCCCGATGACGTGCTCGCGGATGTCCGCCAGCCGGGCATGCGCTCCGGGACAAGCACCGATGCTCGCCGAATCCGTCGGGCCGACCCGCGAGCAGCGGCGATCGAGCCTTCTCCGCAGCGAGCGGCGGCCCGGAGCCTCTCGTGCCCGCACACCGGACAGTCGAGACAGGCTCCGACCCGGAACTCGCTGGCTACCGAGGACGCAGGGCCGCCTCGATCTCCTCCTGGTCCGCCTCGCCGGGGGTGATCGTGAGCGGGCCCGTGACGTCCAGCAACCCCGGATGCCGGACGGTCCAGCTCAGCACCGGAAGCGAATCCTTCGTGAGGTCGTGCGCGGACGTCACGGTGACGCCAGGCGTCGGGCCGCACGTGACGACATCCGCGGACGGGCCGCGGCCGTCGCTGTGGCAGAGGGCGGCTCGGCCGTCGGCGGACAGCGCCAGCAGGGCCGGGGTGCCGTCGGCGGTGACGGTCGGCAGGATGTGGTCGTAGCCGGCCATCCGGCGCGTCACCAGCCGGTGCACGCGTCGGCCCCGGATGCTGGTCATCGAGGCGGTGTAGGCGCGGGCGACGGCGTCGAGCCGTTCTGGGTCCACGGGCGTCAGGCTTCCTCCTCCGTTCGTTCCGGGCGGGTGGACCGGACGAACCAGGCCCCGGCCACCGCGACCAGCCCGATGCAGCCGGCGACGACGAAGGCCATCTGCAGGCCGTCGGAATCGGGGCTCACCGCGGCGTGTTCGGCGCTGCTGAGGGTCGCGACGCTGACGAACACGGCGGTGCCCAGTGCGCCCGCGACCTGTTGGAGCGTCGAGAGGATCGCGCTGCCGTGCGAGTAGAGGTGGTCGGGCAGGACCGCCAGCGCCTCGGTCATCAGCGGCGTCATCATCAGGCCGAGACCGGTCATCAGGACGATGTGGATGCCGATCACCGCGATCAGCGGCGACTCCGGGCTCAGCAACGAGAACAGCCACAGCGCGACCGTCATCGCGAGCGCGCCGGGCAGCACCAGCGGACGCGCGCCGACCCGGTCGAACAGCGCGCCGACCGGACGGCCGAGCAAGCCCAGCACCAAACCGCCGGGCAGGACGGCCAGGCCGCTGACGAACGTGGACTTGTGCAGGACGGTTTGCAGATACAGCGGCAGCAGAATCGCGCCCACGCCGATCAGGCACATGAACAGCACCGCGCTGAGCCCCAGCGCGACGGTGAAACGACGGTGGGTGAACGGCCGCAGGTCCAGCAAGGCGCGGTCGCGTTGCTGCAGGCGAAGCTGCCGCCACCCGAACACCGCCAGCGAAACCACGCCGACGACGATCGGCAGCCACGGCGGCATCAGCGCCGTCTCGGCCGATTCGCCCGCCGACGCCAGGCCGTACAGGACTCCGCCGAAACCGATCGCGGACAGGATCACGGAGAGGACGTCGAGCGGAACTGCGCGGGTTTCGCTGTCGATCCGCAGCTGCAGCATCCCGGTGACCAGCGCGGCCAGCGACAGCGGCAGCACGATGAAGAACATCCACCGCCAGCCGAGCGACGACAGCACCGCGCCGCCGATCGTCGGCCCGATCGCGGGCGCGACCGCGATGACGATGCTGATCGTGCCCATCGTCGCGCCGCGGCGCTCGGCCGGCACGAGCCGCATGACGGTGGTCATCAGCAGCGGGATCATCACCGCCGTGCCGCACGCCTGCACGACCCGGCCCGCCATCAGCAAGCCGAACCCGGGCGCGAGACCGCACAGCAGCGTGCCGAGGCTGAACGAGGCGAGCGAGAAGACGAACACCTGCCGCGGCGTGAACCGTTCGAGCAGGAACCCGGTCGTCGGGATCACCACTGCCATGGTCAGCAGGAACCCGCTGGTGAGCCACTGGATCGTGGTGGTCGGCACGGTCAGGTCGACAGTGAGGTCGCGCAGCGCGACGCTCAGGATGGTCTCGTTGAGGATCATCACGAACGCCGACAGCACGAGCACGCCGATCAGCAGCCCGGGCTTGGTGGGCGGCCGCTCCGGGGCCTTCGTGGCGGAAGACGAGAAGCCGCTCATGGGCGCACCTCGCCGGCCATCGCGCGGGCGGACGGGCGGACGAATTCAGGGGTCGCGAGCCGGGCGGCGTTGCCTCGGACGCTCACGACAGGCGCGAGGTCGGCGGCACGAGCGACGCGGGCACCGGCCGCCGGACGGCCGGGGAACGTCGGACGGCTGCCGGGGAAAGCTCTGCGCGCGGCTTCACCGGCCGCAGCGGACGGGATAGGGGACTGCTGGATCTTCACTTGGCCAGGATACGGATTTGCACCGACAAAACCGGCGGCCTTTTCTTCCCTCGGCCGTGGGCGGGACGCCGGACCGCGCTTCGGCTGGCGGCGGAAAAAGCTGCCCGACCAGCGGGCGGGCGGCTGATGTCAGGTCATTAAGCTAATCCGGAATCTCGTTCGCGGACGCCGCGCTCTGCTGGGGCCGCATTGCCGAATCCGGGACGACTGCGGGTACGACCACCGCGGCGGGGCGCTGCGGAGTTGGCGTGAAGGTCAGGAATCCGGTCGGCTGAGGTGCTCCACTGTGGAGTCGTTCCACTGTGGAACCGCGCTGCTGACCCCGGGGCAGAGAGCGGCCCGACAGCCGAGGCGCGGCATTGCGGGTCGTAGCGAATGAGGGGAATCCGGCAGCGAAGGTGCTGCGGAACCCAGGAAACAGCAACCAAATCGTCGCAGCGCTACGGGGGCCTAGCGAACGTTGCAGATCCGGTCAGCAGAGGTGCCCCACCGTGAACCCGCCGGCCGCCGACCTCACGGATTCATCGCCAGCACCAGGAATCCCGCCAGCAACACCAGATGCACCCCGCCCTGAAGTCGCGTAGCCCGCCCCGGCACCACGGTCAGCACACTGACCACCACAGTCAGCGCGAGCAGCACGATGTGCGTCGGCCCGAGGCCCAGCAGCAGCGGGCCCTTCAGCCACACCGAGGCGAGCGCGATGACCGGGATCGTCAGGCCGATGCTGGCGATCGCGGAGCCGTACGCCAGGTTCAGGCTGATCTGCATCCGGTCGCGCCGCGCGGCGCGGACCGCCGCGAGGGTTTCCGGGGCCAGGATCAGCAGGGCGATCACGACGCCCACGAACGACTGCGGCAGCCCGGCCGCGCGCACGCCCGCCTCGATCGCCGGGGATTCGACCTTCGCCAGCCCGACGACGGTGACCAATGCGATCAGCAGCAGAACAACGCTCACCAAAGTCTTCTGGAGGCTCGGCGGTTCCGCGTGCTCTTCCTCACGGGTTTCGCCGTCGGCGTCCACGGGGAGGAAGAAATCGCGGTGCCGGACGGTCTGCGTCATCACGAAAGTGGCGTACAGGACCAGCGACGCGCCAGCCGCGAAAGCCAGCTGTGGCGCGGAAAACGCCGGGCCGGGCGTACTCGCGGTGAACGTCGGCAGCACGAGGCTCAGCGTCGCCAGCGTGCCGACCGTCGCCAGCGCCGCCCCGCTGCCTTCGGGGTGGAAACGCGTTTCCCCGTACCGGCGCGCGCCCACGAGAAGCGACAGTCCGACGATGCCATTGGTGGTGATCATCACGGCGGCGAACACCGTGTCGCGCGCCAGGGTGTCGGCCTTTTCGCCGCCGGAAGCCATCATCGTGACGATCAGCGCGACTTCGATCACTGTCACCGCGACCGCGAGCACCAGCGAGCCGTACGGCTCGCCCACCCGGTGCGCGACGACCTCGGCGTGGTGCACCGCGGCGAGAACCGTGCCCGCCAACGCGATCGCCACCAGCGCGACCGGCACCGGACCCAGCGTGCGGCCCCAGGTGAGCGCCAGCAGGATCAGGGCGATCAGGGGCAGCAAAGTGGTCCAGGACAACAGATAACCGCGGACGCGCGCCATGCGCACACCCTGGCATATCGGACCCGCCGTCGCCTGGCATGCCGTGCTCGCGGGGGAGTGTCGCGTCCGAAATGGACACTCCCGGTCGCTCAGCTGGGGGGCGAAATTCACTCGTTCGGCGTACTGATCGCAGGGTTCCGCAGGTCGGCGGCGGGGTACGCGCGGCGCACAGGGGCGGTCGGCTGGAAAGGAGCCGGAAATGACCCGTGAGACGCAGATGGCCGGCGACCGCGCGATGCCTGCCGGCGGCGACGGCGCGGAGTATTCGTTCTGGCGCGAGCACACGCACATCAACCTGAGCCCGGTGGCGGCGCCGTCGATCCTGGGGCTCGCCGGGTTCGCGGTCTCGACGTTCATGGTGGCGGCGAACCTGGCCGGCTGGTTCGGCGACGCGACGACGACGCCCCTGCTGCTGGCCCCGTTCGCGTTCGCTTTCGGCGGCGTCGCGCAGTTCCTCGCCGGGATGTGGTCCTACCGGGCCCGCGACGCGCTCGCCACCGTCGTCCACGGCTCCTGGGGCGCGTTCTGGCTCGGCTACGGCGTTTACCAGCTGTTCGTCGGCCTGGGCGGGCTGCCTTCGACGTCGGCGAGCCCGGTCGCGGCGGCCGCGATCGGCTTCTGGTTCATCGGCCTCGCGGCGATCACCTGGACCGGCGCGGTCGCCGCGCTGGCGGAGAGCCTCGTGCTCTGCGCGCTGCTCGCGGTCCTCGCCTCCGGGGCGACGCTGCTGGCGATCGGCCTGATCGGCGACGTCGGCGTCGTGCGCACGATCGCGGCGTACTTCCTGCTCGGGTCGGCGGTGCTGGCCTGGTACGCGTGCAGCGCGATGGTGCTCGAAGCGGCGCACCACCGGGTGATCCTGCCGATGGGCCTGCGCGCGCCGCGACCCGCCCGGACCACGACAGTGCCGTGGCACCAGGCGATCCAGTTCGATCACGGCGAACCGGGAATCAAGGCGGGGCAGTGAATACGGCAGCCCCCGCCGAGGAGGTGACCACGGAATGAAGATGAGCACGGCGCTCACCGCGCTGACTCCGCGGGACCGCAAACTGCGGGAGAGCAGGCTGCCGATCACCGCCGAGTTCCTGGCCGGGGCCTGGCTGGTGGTCGCGGCGTTCGCATACAGCTACTCCTTCACGCTGTCCGCGACGGCCGGGTTCTGGAACAGCCTGGCGTGCGGGATCGCCGTGGCGGCGGTCGCGCTGGTCCGGTTCGGCCTGCCGGAACGGGCGCGCTGGCTGGGACTGGTCAACGTCGCGATCGGGTTCTGGCTCATCGCCGCGCCCTTCGCGTTCGGCTACCCGGTGGACGGCCATCGCGACGCGATCCGCACGAATTCGCTGATCGTCGGCGTGCTGCTGGCGATTTTCTCGGTGATCTCGGTGACCGTCGCCTACCGCAGGCACAACGGCGAATTCCGGGAGTAAGGAGGATGTACTGGCCGGTGCTGGCGGTGCTCGCGATCGGCGTGCTCGCCTTGGGCGGCGCGGGATTGCGTGCGCTCAAGGCGGTGTCGCCGGCCCGGAAGGAGACACTCGTCGGCTCCTGGCTGGTGGCCGCGTCGGGCGTGGTGTGGTGGGCGTCCGCACCCGCGGCCGGTGCGGTGTTCCTGGTGATCGGTGCAGCCGTCGTCTTCGGTGTGGCGCTGGCGGACGGGCGGCTGCCCTCGCGCTGAGAAAGCCGTGGTTTGCCGCGACCCGCGGGTGGTTACCCGGCCCGGACAAGGCCGGGCGGCTTTCGGCTGCCCGGCAACCGGCGGGTACGCGGGAGGTCGGTCGTGACGCAGCTGAAACCGCAGCCAGTGGTGATCGCCGAAGCGCCCCGCCGCGGCAGGAAAGGCTCGGTGCTGCTGAGCATCCTGCGCACCACCGACCACAAGCAGATCGGGCTGCTCTACCTCGGCACGTCGTTCGCGTTCTTCCTCGTCGGCGGCGCGATGGCGCTGCTGATGCGCGGCGAACTGGCCCAGCCGGGACTGCAATTCCTGTCCCAGGAGCAGTACAACCAGCTGTTCACCATGCACGGCACGATCATGCTGCTGCTGTACGCGACGCCGAACGTGTTCGGTTTCGCCAACTTCGTGCTGCCGCTGCAGATCGGCTCGCCGGACGTGGCGTTCCCGCGGCTGAACGCGTTTTCCTACTGGCTGTACCTTTTCGGCGGATTGATCGTGCTGAGCGCGTTCCTCACGCCCGCCGGGGCCCCGGATTTCGGCTGGACCGCCTACACGCCGCTGTCCGACGCCGTGCACAGCCCCGGCACCGGCGGCGATCTGTGGATCATGGGCCTGATCGTGTCCGGTCTCGGCACTATTCTCGGCGCGGTCAACATGACCACCACGATTCTGTGCCTGCGCGCGCCGGGAATGACGATGTTCCGGATGCCGCTGTTCACCTGGAACATCCTGTTCACCGGTGTTCTCGTGCTGATCGCGTTCCCGATTCTCACCGCCGCGCTGTTCGCGCTGGAGGCGGACCGGCGGCTCGGCGCGCACGTTTTCGACCCGGCCAACGGCGGTGCGATCCTCTGGCAGCATCTGTTCTGGTTCTTCGGTCATCCCGAGGTGTACATCGTCGCGCTGCCGTATTTCGGGATCGTCACCGAAATCATTCCGGTGTTCAGCCGGAAACCGCTGTACGGCTACCGGATGATGGTGTTCGCGACGGTCGGCATCACCGGGCTGTCCGTGGCGGTGTGGGCGCACCACATGTTCGCCACCGGCGCGGTGCTGCTGCCGTTCTTCTCGATCATGACGTTCCTCATCGCGGTGCCGACCGGGCTGAAGTTCTTCAACTGGATCGGCACGATGTGGAAGGGGACGCTGTCGTTCGAATCGCCGATGCTGTGGTCGGCGGGCTTCCTCGTCACGTTCCTGCTCGGCGGCCTGACCGGCGTGCTGCTGGCCGCGCCCGCGCTGGACTTCCACATCACCGACACGTATTTCGTGGTCGCGCACTTCCACTACGTGCTGTTCGGCACGATCGTGTTCGCCACGTTCGCCGGGATCTACTTCTGGTTCCCGAAGATGACTGGCCGGATGCTCGACGAATCGCTCGCGAAATGGCATTTCTGGACCACGTTCATCGGCTTCCACACGACGTTCCTGGTGCAGCACTGGCTCGGCTCGCAAGGGATGCCGAGGCGGTACGCCGACTACCTCCGCAGCGACGGGTTCACCTTGCTGAACACGATTTCCACGATCGGAGCTTTCATTCTCGGCGCTTCGGTGCTGCCGTTCATCTGGAACGTGGTGAAGAGCTACCGCTACGGCGAGCGGGTCACCGTGGACGACCCGTGGGGCTTCGGCAATTCCCTGGAATGGGCGACGTCCAGCCCGCCGCCGCGGCACAATTTCACCGAACTGCCGCGCATTCGCTCCGAGCGGCC
Source organism: Amycolatopsis sp. NPDC054798 (assembly GCF_053611505.1). Lineage (NCBI taxonomy): Bacteria > Bacillati > Actinomycetota > Actinomycetes > Pseudonocardiales > Pseudonocardiaceae > Amycolatopsis > Amycolatopsis sp. NPDC054798. Next base: position 34,067 of record NZ_JBSHAM010000056.1, read on the forward strand.
CGCTTTCGAACTGCACTATCCGGAAGCGGTGGCGCGGTTGCGGGACGAGCAGCACGTCCATTGGGGCAGGCGGGCGAAGGAGAAAACGGACGCCTGATCAGGGCTGGAAACCCTTGACCATGGCGTGGAGCCCGGCGGCAAACCACTGGTCGTAGTACTCGGCGGTGCCGGCCGGCTCCGGCGGCGAGCCGACCTGGGCGAGTGCGTGGCCGAGGGTGTAGACGCCGATGGACTGCAACGCGATCAGCGCGGTTTCCTGAGCGATGCCGTCCGCGGCGAACCGGTCGAGCACGCCCGCGAGCAGCGGCGTCACCGCGTCGACGTCGACCGGATGAGTGGCCAGCAGGGGAACCGCGTTCGGATGGCTGAGCAACATCGCGCGATAAGCCTCGGCGAACCCGGTCGCCGCCTCCTTCCAGGACGCTTGGGGCTCCAGTCCGGCGAGCGCGGTGGTGACCAGGCGGTTGACGACCGCGGCGAGCACGGCGTCGCGGTGCGGAACGTGGCGGTACAACGACATCGCCGCGACGCCGAGGCGGGAGCCGAGCGCTCGCATGGTCAGGGCGTCGAGGCCCTCGTCGTCGATGAGGCCGATCGCCGCTGTGACGATCTCCTCGGCGCTGACCTGCGGCGGGCGGCCCGGCCGGCGGCGCGGCGTGTCGTTCATGCGGTCAGCGTGGCAGCCAGCGTCGTGCTGGACATGACCAGGGTGAGCAGTCCGACGACCAGGTGCTGGACGTCCGGGACGACGTCGTGCCCGGCGGTCGGCAGGATTTTCCAGGTGCGCGCGTAGTCGCGGGCGTAGACCTCGCGCTGGGCGGCCGAGCTGATCCCGAAGTACGGCAGCCACCAGCTGGCCACGTGCCCGGCGAGGATCAGCGCGCACAACGCCAGCGCCGTGATCGACGACCACGGCCGGTGCAGTGCCACCCCCGCGGCGATGAGCAGCGGAAACGGGTAGTTGATCGCGGCGGCGAGCAGGCGCGGGCGGAGATTGCCCGGCGTCAGGTCGTTGAGCGGGAACATCGGCGCCCATTCGGTCAGGACGAGCCAGGCCAGCCACACCAGGGGGACGGCGACGGCGATCGGGTTCACAGCGGACTCCTCGGGTCGTGGATGAGTACATTGTAAGCTTACAAGGTACGCAAATTAGCCCGCAAGGAAGCGCCGGTCGAGAGTGCTTGCGCGGTCAGCCCTGCTGGCGGCGGAATTCGTCCAGCACCCGGCGTTCCCGCTTCGTCGGGCGGCCCGCGCCGCGCTCGCGGCGGGCGACTGGGATCGCCGCTTCCGGCGGCGGCTTCGGGGTGCGGTCGATGAGGCAGGTGGCCGCGACGGCCGCGCCGACCCGTTTCTGGATCACCTGCACGACCTCGACCACGCGCGTCGTCGTCCCGATCCGGGCGCGGACCTCGTCGCCGGGAACCACCGACGTCGCGGGCTTCGCCGGGCGGTCGTTCACGCGCACGTGCCCGCCCCGGCAGGCGGCCGCCGCGTCGGCGCGCGTCTTGGTCAGCCGGACCGCCCAGAGCCAGCGGTCGATCCGCGTCGATTCCATGCGTCCATCATGGCGCGTCCCAATGCCAGCGCAGGCCGAGGATCCCCGGAGTGACCGCGGCCGACACGACGTGCGCGGGCAGGCCCTCGGTGATCGGCAGTTCGGCGACGGTCGTCTCCGGCCCGGCGGGGGAGTCGAGCCGGTAGGCGTGGCAGGCGCGCGGTTCGAAGCCGGGCGCGAAGTGCAGCTCCAGCAGGTGCTCGTGCACGGCGTTGCGGAACCGGCGCTCGTACGACCAGTCCGGGCGGTCGTCGGTGAACTCGAACTCGTATTCGGCGATCGCGGTTTCGCCGCGGTCCAGTCCGCGGCCGAGGACGAGTTCGGCCACCGTGAACCCTTCCTCGGCGAGGGTTTCCGTGCGCCCGGGCGAGCAGTAGCGGGTGCGCACCAGGCGCGGCGCGCAGCCGGGGCCGACGCCGTGCGCGGTGACCAGCCGGATGTGCGTGTCGTCCTCCGTGGCGCGGAGGACCTCCCGCACTTCCAGCCGGTGCAGCCGCCGGTCCGGGCCTACGTGCACGGCCTCGTGGAGGCTCACCACCACCAGCGAAGTCCGGTACGCCGTCTCGAACGAGTTCAGCACCCGCAGCACGGCGTTTCGCCGTCCCCACAACCGTTCCCAGCGCACGACGGGAACCGGCGGCGGTTCCGGCTCCCGCTCGATCAGCCCGGTCAGCGAACCCGGCGGCAGGTCGAGCACGCCCTCGAGAATCCGCACCGCGACGCGCGAGCGGGCGCGGGCGGGCACGGTGCGGCCGGTCCGCCAGTAGCTGAGCGTGGTGGTGCTGACCGCCGCCCCCGCCGCGGCGAGCCGGTCGCGCAGCCGGTCGAGGCCGAGCCCGCTGCGGTCGATGGCCAGCGTCAGGGCGCGGCTGAACGGCCCGTCCGCCAGCGCGTCGGCGAGCCGGTCCGGCTGGGTGCCGGGACCTGTCGAGAACACCTGCGTCCTCCTCGGGTCGTCCCCACCCATTCGCCTCCGGAACGAGCGGCGGCGCAACCGTCGAAGGTCGGGTCTTGGCCGGTCAGTGCGGCGCGTCGGCGAAGGGCTCGCGCAGTTCGACGACCCATTCGCGTTCGTCCCCGGAAGTGTGCAGGTAGACCTCGCTGGGGAAGCCGTCCGCGCGGAAGCCGTGTTCGTCGGTCCACCGGGCGAGTGCCTGGTAGCCGGCGAGAAACCCGCTCGCCGGGCCCCGGTGGACCAGTGTCGCGGCGCGGGCGGCGGGCAGTTCGGCCACGTCGAGGCCGTTCGGGGCGGCGACCGGGCCGGACACCGGGAGCGCGGCGTGCACGACGACCGGATCGTCTTCGCCGGCGGGCTTTTCGTAATAGCAGGTCAGCGGTCCGGCCGGGGCGGCGTCGGATCCTTCCAGCCGGCGGCCCAGTTCCGCGCACAGCGGGCGCAGGACCGGGGTGATCGCGTCAGGGGAGAAGCTTTCGGCGGTCGCGGTGAGCCGCACGACCCGGGTCGCGGGGATGTCCTTGACGAGAATGTCGGTGTCCGGCATGGCGTGCTCGCTTTCCAGCGTGCGGAGTCTCGCCTCGACCTCGGCCAGCCGGAGCCGGTCGGCGGCGACCCGTTCGGCCAGTTCGGCCCGGCGCAGCGTCAGCATGCCGCGGACCTGCTCGGCCGTGATCTGCTCGTCCAGCAGCTTGGCGACCTCGCTGAGCCCGAAGCCGAGATCCTTCAGCGCGACGATCCGGTTCAGCGCGGCCAGCTGCCCGGCGGTGTAGCTCCGGTAGCCGGTGCGCGGGTCGACCCTGGCGGGCCGGAGCAGGCCGAGCGCGTCGTAGTGCCGCAGCATGCGGACCGACACCCGGCCGTGGCGGGCGAATTCTCCGATGGTGAACATGACCTTCCCAGCACACGCTCTGACACGGTGTGAGAGTCAAGTGTCCCCGCCGGACCGGGAACGGGCCGGCCCCCTGCGCCGACCCGCTCCCGGCGGTCCCCTCGTCCCCCGACGAACGAGGGGACCGCGCCGGTCCGCCGCCCTCCACAGGACGGACCGGCGCCGGTCGCGGCTCCCGCGAACGGAACAGCGGAGGTCGGCTTTCGTGACGGCGGTCGCCCGCGAAGCCACCCGATCGGGTGAGGATCCGCAGGTCCGTAGGCTGGCCGGGTGAATCGCACGGACCGGCTGTACGCGCTCGTCGAGGAGCTTCGGGCGGTCGCGCCGCGCACCCGGACCGCGGCGTGGCTCGCGGCCCGGTTCGAGGTCAGCGTGCGCACGGTCGAACGCGACCTCGTCGCTTTGCGCGAGGCGGGCGTTCCGATCTGGACCGAAACCGGGCGGACGGGCGGCTACGGTCTCGACCGCGAGCGGACCCTGCCGCCGCTTGCTCTCACTCCGGAGGAAGCCATCGCGATCACCGTCGCGCTGCGTTCGGCCGCTGGTTCGCCCTTCGCGGGTGCGGCGGAGTCCGCGGCGCGCAAAGTGCTCGCGCGGTTGCCGTCCGACGTCCGCGACGCCGAACAGCATCTCGCCGCGCGGCTGCACCGGGTCGGCAAGCCCGAACCGACGACTGTCCACAGCGAACCGATCCTCACCGCGCTCGCCGCCCGGCGGGTTCTTCGGCTGTCCTATGTGGATGCCAAAGGGCAGGAGACGGAGCGCGACGTCGAGCCGTTGGGCCTGCTGTGGGGTCCGGCGGGCTGGTACGTGCTCGGCTGGTGCCGCCTGCGCGACGCGGTCCGCGGCTTTCTGCTGGACCGGATCCGCGCCCTCGCGCTCACCGGCGACCGCGTCGAGCGCCGGGAGATCGACCTCGACGCTGAACTCGCGCGGATCTCCGCCCGCCCGCTCGGGGAGTGACCTGCGCCACGTCGCGAGGAAACACCGACAGGACGGTGTCGCCGACGGCCGCGATCGTCGTCGCATGGCCAACGAACTGAACCCCGAAGAGATCCCCGCCCTCTGGTGCCGCATGTGGAACGAGGACGCCTCGCTCGCGCACCGGCTGCTCACCGCCGACGGCCGCCAATGGTCTGGCATCAAACCCGGGCTCGACCCGCTGGTCGGCCCGGCGGACGCCGAGGCGTTCATCGCGAAGTACCAGCGTGAGGTCGGAAACGTGTTCGTCCCGCGCACTTTCGTCCTCGACGGCGCCGAACGGCTCGCGTTCACCTGGGACGTCACCCGCCGCGACGGCGTGGTCATCACCGGGGCCGACATGTGCGTGCTTTCCGGCGGGAAGGTCGCGCGGAACTGGACGATTCCCTCGCCGGACGGTCGCTCGGAGCTGCCGGACGGGCCCGGCGAAGGCGATTTGGACCGCGAGGAATTGCAGATGCTGGCCAAAGACGCGCACCCGTGGCACGGCGAGCTGGTGCTGGACCCGGTGCGCCAGACCATCGCCGGGACCTGGTCGGACGGGAAGCGCGGCGGGCTGGCGGTGCTGGTCGCGGTCGACGGCCGGGTGGACCGGGAGTGGGTGGTGCCGGGGACGCGTCCGTTGCCGTGATCCCCGGGGACCCGCCGCGGGGCGTGCGATCATGGGGCCCGGCCAGCAGGAAGGACCCCATGATCGCACTGCCCGTCCACCGGTTCCGCGCCCGCGACGGGCTTGAACTGGCCTACCGCGAGCTGGGCGAGGGCACGCCGGTCGTGCTGCTGCACGGGTTCACCTCGTCCGGCGAAGCGTGGCTGCGCAGCGGACTGGCCGCGCAGCTCGCCGAACGAGGGTTCCGCGTGCTGCTGCCGGATTTCCGCGGGCACGGCGCGAGCCCGCAGCCGGACGATCCGGCGTGCTACCCGCCGGATGTGCTCGTCGACGACGGGCTCGCGTTCGCCGAACAGCTGGGGCTGACCGGATACGCCCTCGGCGGTTACTCGCTCGGCGCGCGAGTGGCGCTCCGCATGGTCGCGCGAGGCGCGCGGCCCACCCGGATACTCCTTGGCGGGCAAGGACTTGCCGCCATGCGGCGAGGCGGCGGGGGCGGTCCGCTGCACCGGGTGCTCACGGCGTTGACCGAAGGCCGGACGGTGGAACCGGCCGACGCCCGGACCGCGCACTGGATCGGCCGTCTCGGCGCTGACCCGCGGGCGCTGATGCTCGTGCTCCGCTCGGTCGTGCCGATGCGCGAACTCGCCGCGCTCAGCGTTCCGGCGCTGGTCGTGGTCGGCAGCGAGGACGAGGGGCACGCTGACGGCGAGCCGCTCGCCCGGCTGCTGACCGCGCGGTTCGCCTCGGTTCCCGGCGATCATTACGGTGCGTCGGCCTCGCCGGAGTTCACCGCCGCGGCGGTGCGGTTCTTCGCGAGCGAAAGTCCATAGCAGACAGTCGGTCAAGCACCGATGCGGCGTTCGAACCCCTCCGGCATGATCAGGTCGTCGCGGCTCAGGTCGCGCACGCTGCGGTGACCCAGCGCGAGCAGCGTCGAGTCGATCCCGTTGCGCAGCACGTCCAGCACGTTCTCGACTCCGGCCTGCCCGCCCGCGGCGAGGCCCCACAGGTACGCGCGCCCGATCAGGACCGCACGTGCCCCGAGCGCGAGCGCCTTGACGACATCGCTGCCGCGCCGGATCCCGCCGTCCAGCAACACTTCCACCTCGCTGCCGACCGCTTCCGCGACCGCGGGCAGCGCGCGGATCGTGGCGGGAGTGCCGTCGAGGTTGTTGCCGCCGTGATTGGACACCGAGATCGCGCTGACCCCGGCGTCGACCGCGCGGCGCGCCTCGTCGACCCGGTACACGCCTTTCAGCAGGAACGGTCCGTCCCACTGTTTCCGTAGCCAGCTCACGTCTTCCCAGGTCGGCGGAGCGGTCTGCATCCACTGGCCGTACGCGCCGAAGAACGACGGCACCGGCGTGCCGGGCTCGGCCATGTTCGGGACGCTGAGGTCGGGCAGTTTCTTCGTGCGGGCGTAGGCGAGCAGCCAGCGAGGACGCGTCAGGCCTTCGGGGGCGAACCGGATCAGTTCGCGCAGCGTCAGCTTGTCCGGGATGTGCGGGCTGCCCCAGTCGCGGCTGTGCGAGAACGACCAGTCGAGCGTGAGGATGATCCCGACCGCGCCAGCGGACCGGGCGCGGTCCAGCCGGCTCAGGATGTCGTCGCGGCTGCCCGTCCAATAAACCTGGAAGTAGGTGTTCGGATTGGCTGCCACCACTTCCTCGACGGGCTTGCTGGCGAACGACGACAGCCCCATCGACGTCCCGCGCGCGGCGGCCGCTCGGGCAACCGCGACCTCGCCGTCGGGGTGCACGGCCTGCACGCCAGTGGGCGAAATCAGCACGGGCAGCGCGACATCCCGGCCGAGCACGTTCGTGCTCAGATCGCGTTCTCCGGGCAGTCCGGCGGTGCGCGGGGCGAACCGCAGTTCGTCGTACGCGGCCAGATTGTCTTGCAGCGTCAGCCCTTTTTCCGAACCGGCGATCAGTGCCGAGTAGACGGACGCGGGCAGGCGTTTCTTCGCCCGCCGCTGTGCTTCGGCGACAGACTCGAACCAGGTGGTGCTCATCGTTTTCCCTTCGGGTCGACGCGCAGAGGGCGCCAGGCGACGCGCGGCCGCAGCGGGACCGCGGTCCGGTGGTTGAGGCAGCCCGCCCACACCCCGGCGCCGTACGCGAGGTCGTCGGCGACCGCGCCGGTGGTGTAGCGGAACAGGTCGAGATCGGGGCGTTGCCGCAGCCAGGCGGTCAGCGGCGGTCCGGCGAGCAGCGAAGCGACCGCGGCTCGCCGTCCCCAGCGTTTTCGCCCGCCGGGCAGCAGGAGCGCGGCGAGCAGGGGAGCGGCGAATTGTGTGCTGTAGCGGCCGAATCCGAGCCAAGTTTGACCGACGGCGGTGCCCATCGTGCGCACGACACCGTGAGTCGGCACGTCCTTTCGGCGCAGCGCGCGGGACATGCTCAGCACTGCGCCTGTGAACGCGGCAGCGGCCGGAAGCGGACGCCGAGCCAGGAGTGCGGCGACGGTGAGTGTCGGCCACGGGTGCAGGACGAGCGGGGCCATCGCGGCCGGGCGGCGGAGGGCTAGCGGCGCGGCGGAGGTGCCGTAACTGGCTCGGCGGCGGAGCAAGGCGCGCCAGGTCGTCGGTTCGTGGTGGTCGACGTGTGCGGAAGGGTCGTAGCGGATCCGGAAGCCAGCGTCGTGGAGCCGCCAGCCGAGGTCGACGTCTTCGCCGACGCGCATTGCCGGATCGAAAACCGAGCCGTCGCGGGCGACGGATTCCAGTGCGCTCCGGCGAACCAGGAGGGCGGCAGTGGGCACATAGGACAGTCGCGTGCCGGGGGCGACGCGCGCGGCGGCGGTGCCCAGGTCGAGGCTGCTGGCGGCGCGGGTGTAGCAGCCAGCCCAGGTATCTGGAGCGAGCGGACGCACACGCGGAGCCACGGCGGCGACGAGCGGGTCGGCGAAATGCCCGGCGAGCTGGTCGATCCAATCCGGCGACGGGACGCAATCGCTGTCCAGGAAGGCGATCAAGCTGGTGGAAACCTGCGCCAGGGCGGTGTTCCGGGCGGCGCCGGGGCCGCCGTTGACGTCGCGGCGGACGAGTTTCGCGCCGTACGCGGAGGCTGCTGCGGCGATGGCGGCTGGGTCGGCGGATCCGTCGTCGACGACCAGCGCGGGGTAGCGGCCGTCGAGTCCGGCGAGGCAGCGGCTCAGCAGCTCGGCGCGGTCGCGGACCGGGACGACGACGGTGGCGTCGGCGGTTTTGGCTGGTGGCAACGGATGCGCGAACCCGGCGTCGGTGAGCAGCCGGGCGAGCACGCCTTCTGCCGGGGTCTCGACTGGGTTTTCGGCCAGGCGGGTCCATGCCGTGCGCCCGGCTTTAGTCAGGCGCAGAACGCGAGCGGGGGAGCCGCCGAAGAGGAGACCGTCGGAGAGCTGTTTGACGCTCGGGTCTTTGGCGAGGCGGAATCCGGCGGGCAGCGGGGTAGTCACAGCGCCAGCCCTCCGTCCACCGGGAGCACCGCGCCGGTCATCGCGCTGCTTTCCGGTCCGGCGAGGAAAGCCAGGACGGCCGCGACCTCCGCGGGATCGAGCAGCCGTTGCAGAGGTTGTTGCGTGGCAAACGTTTGCGCCGTGGGGAGGTCGTAGAGCCGGGCGCTTTCGGCGAGGATCGGCGTGTCGGTGGAGCCCGGGCTGACCGCGTTGGCGGTGACGCCGGAGTCGCCCAATTCGGTGCCGAGCGCGCGAATCAACCCGGCGACCCCGGCTTTCGCCGCGCAGTACGCGGCGAGCGTCGGCAGTCCGCGCGTGGCGGCGGCGGACGCGACGGCGAGGAAACGGCCGGAGCGGGGTTTCGGGCGGCGCAGCATCGCGGGAATCGCTGCGTGGGCGAGGTTGAGGACGCCGCGAAGGTTGACGTCGAGGACGGCGTCTTCCTGTTCCTGAGGCATCTCCCACAGCGGCACTCCGCCTGCGATAACGCCTGCCGCCGCGATGGCTGCGTCGAGTCCGCCCCAGCGTTGTTCCGCTTCCGTGACCGCTGCGGTCAACTGAGCCCGGTCACGGACGTCTGCGCGGAATTCCTCAGCGGTGCCGCCGTTTTCCCGAATCGTGGAGACCACCGTGGACAGTTCTTCGCCGGTTCCCATCGGGTAGGGGAGAGCGGGATCGTCTTCGGCGAGGTCGACCGCGAGCACGGCCCAGCCTTGCTCGGCCAGCTTCATCGCGGTGGCTGCGCCGATGCCGCGCGCCGCACCGGTCACTAGGGCGACTCTCATGGTGCCACCGCGGAAGTCCAGTCACGCACGTGCGCGCGCAACTGCGCGGTGAGGTCGTCGAGGAGATCCCGGCCTTCGTCCGCCGTCGCTCCGGTGGGGTCGCCGAGAATTCCGGTGTCGGTCACCGCGCGTACGCCGCCCTTGCGCAGAGCCGGAAGCAACTCGCCCAGCGGACGGTTATCGCCCGGCACGGCTTTCTCCATCTGCACCGCGCCCGGCCGAAGAGCCAGCTGCAGAGCGGTTTCCGGCCGTCCGGCATGCGGATCTCCTTGCCAGCGCGGCTCGAACACCGAGACGTCCCGTGATTCGGTGCGCAGGGTCGCGCCCGCGCGTGCCACCGAAGCCGCGTTGCCGCCGTGTGCGGACACGAAAAGCAGCCGCCGGAACGTCTCGCAGGCCGACCTGCCCAGCTCCACGAGCAGGAGTTCGGTGGCTGCTTGCCCGATCGACAGCGTCCCGGCGAATCCGGCGTGTTCGCCGCTCGATCCATAGGGGACCGCGGGCGCGACCAGCACGTCCGGCCGTTCCGCGGCGAGCCGGTCGCACAAGGCTGTCGCGATGTCGGTGTCCGTGCTCAACGGCAGGTGCGGGCCGTGCTGCTCGGTGGCCCCGAGCGGCACGGCGAGGATCGCGCCGGACGCCGCGCGTTCGGCGACGTCCGGCGACGACAGGTCGGCCAGGCGCATCTCAGCGGCCCGGGGCGAAGCCGGCGAGCGGGTTCTCGTCGCAGGCCCGTTCCGGCGGGCGGCGCATGCCGATGCTCACCGGCACCGGTTCGCGCTTGCGTTTGCGGTGCGAGTGGTCCAGCGACGGTTTCGGGGCGCTGCCCGCGGCGACCCCGGCCAGCGCGCGTTCGCCGTGGCCGCGCACGCATTCCGGATCCGGGCCGTCGAGCGGCAGCCCGGTGAAGAACTTCGCCGCCATGCACCCGCCGCGGCAGGCGTCGAACGCCGAACACGACGTGCACGCCCCGCCGCTCTGCGGGCTGCGCAGTCGCGCGAACAGCTCGGATTCCCGCCACACGCCGGTGAATCCGCCTTCGCCGCGGATGTTCCCGGCGAGGAAAGTGTCGTGGATGGCGAACGGGCAGGCGTAGACGTCGCCGACCGGGTCGACCAGGCACACCACCCGGCCCGCCCCGCACAGGTTCAGCCCGGGCAGGCCGCCGTCGCCGTACCCGGCGAGGTGGAAGAACGAATCGCCGGTGAGCACGTTTTCGCCGTGCTTCACCAGCCAGTCGTACAGTTCCCGTTGCTGCCGCGCGGTGGGGTGCAGCTCGTCCCAGACGTCCGCGCCGCGGCCGGACGGGCGGAGCCGGGTGAGCCGCAGCTGGGCGCCGTAGCGGTCGGCAAGAGCTTTGAAGTCGTCGAGCTGCCCCGCATTCTGCCGGGTCACCACGACAGAAATCTTGAAGTTCCCGAACCCGGCGGCGTGCAGGTTCTCCATCGCTCGGATGGCGGTGCGGTAGGAACCGGGGCCGCGGACGTGGTCGTTGACCTCCTCGGTGGCTCCGTCGAGGGAGATCTGGACGTCGACGTAATCGCTGCCGGCGAGCCGTTTCGCGACGTCCTCGGTGATCTTGACGCCGTTGGTGGAGAATTTGACGCCGACGTGGTGCTCGGTCGCGTAGTCGACCAGCTCCCAGAAATCGGGCCGGACGGTCGGTTCGCCGCCGCCGATGTTCACGTAGAACACCTGCATCCGCTCGAACTCGTCGATCAGCGCCTTGCACTCGGCGGTGCTCAGCTCGCGCGGGTCGCGGCGGCCGGACGACGAAAGGCAGTGCACGCACGACAGGTTGCAGGCGTAGGTGAGTTCCCAGGTGAGGCAGATCGGCGCGTCGAGCCCGAACTGGAATTCGTCCACAAGCGACATCACACGCTCCTCGGATGGATCATGTCCGACGCCGCGAGGGCGGCGAGGGCGGCGCGGTAGCGGGGCAGTTCCGCCTGCGCGACCCCGGCCCGCACACAGGCGGCGCGGGCGGAGGGGTGGTCGGTCAGCGCCTGCACCGCGGCGAGCATGGTGCGGCTCTTGAGAAAGGACAGCCGACGGGTGCCGAAGTGGTACAGCAGCGCGCCGAACCGCTCCGGCCGGATGGAGACCCGGCTGTCCAGCTCCCAAGCGCCGTCCAGATCGAACGCCGCGGCGCCGCGATCAGTAGACACCGCACATTCCGTCGATCGAGACCTCCTCGACGAGCAATTCGTCGGCTACGACCTCTTCGGCGGCGGTCTCGGCAGCGGCTGTCGTCTCGCTCATCGTGACTCCCTTGTCTCGTCCGGCGATATTTGACACTCGGTGTCGAATGTGAGGGCGACAATACTGTCACTCAGTGCCAGAAGCAATGGCCCGCTCGCGCCGGACACCCGATCGGGGGTTCGGCACGGCCGGGAACCGACTGCCCCGCCGGTCCGACTCCTCAGGAGGCGGACCACGCGAAGGGAGCAGGATGGCCATCGGCATCGACGACGCGCCACGCACCGAACGAGAACCGGCGACCGGATGGGCCGCGCTGCGCCCGCTGGTGCTGCGGCTGCACTTCTACGCCGGAGTGTTCGTCGGGCCGTTCCTCCTGGTCGCTGCGCTGACCGGGATCGCGTACGTGTGGACGCCGCAGCTGGAACAGGCTGTCTACGCGCGGGAACTGCACGTCCCGGCCGCCGCTGGCGCGGTTCCGCTCGACCAGCAGGTTCGTGTCGCGCGCGGTCAGGCGCCGGACGGGAAGGTCATCGGCGTGCGCCCGGCACCGTCGGAAACCGACACCACGCAGGTGATTTTCGACCGTCCGGGCCTGGCACCGAGCTATCGGTACACAGTGTTCGTCAACCCGCACGACGGCGAGGTCCGGGGCGCGTTGGAGACCTACGGTTCCGGGCAGGCGATGCCGGTCCGCGGCTGGATCGACACCCTGCACCGCAACCTGCATCTCGGCGATTTCGGTCGGCTCTACAGCGAGCTGGCGGCGAGTTGGCTGTGGGTCATCACGCTCGCCGGAGTGGCTTTGTGGCTCGGCCGCCGCCGACGCCTGCGTGCCGTGCTGCTGCCGTCCGCGGGCAAGCCCGGACGGCGGCGGCTGCGTTCCTGGCACGGCTCGGCGGGCCTGTGGATCGCGGCGGGATTGCTGTTTCTCTCCGCCACCGGGTTGACGTGGTCGCTGCACGCGGGCGCGAACATCACCGATCTGCGGTCCTCTTTGGACTGGACTACGCCGTCAGTCTCTTCCGCGGCACGAACTCCGGGCGACGTCGGATGGCAGGCGGTCCGCGACGCGACGGCGCGGGCCGGGTTGTCCGGCCCGGTGGAGATCCGGCCGCCTTCCGGGGGCGGGTACGTGGTGCAGCAGATCGGGAGAAGCTGGCCGTCCAAACAGGACTCGATGGCGGTTGATCCCGGTACCGGGAAGATCACCGGGACGCTGAGGTTCGCCGACTATCCGCTCGCGGCGAAGCTGAGCCGGTGGGGGATCGACGCGCATATGGGATTGCTGTTCGGGGTGGCGAATCAGATTGTGCTGACGGTGCTGGGGGCGGTGCTGATCTGCGTTGTCGTTTGGGGGTACCGGATGTGGTGGCTCCGAGGCCGATCCGGAAGGTCGTCGACGGGTGGCGTGCACGGCTTGGCGCGCTTCGGCAGATTGCCGGCGCGCGGCGCGTGGCGGCGAATTCCCGGGCGAGTGCTGGCTCCGGTACTGGTCGGGGCGGCGGTGGTGGGGTGGTTCCTGCCGGTGTTCGGGGTGTCGTTGCTGGGATTCCTGGCAGTGGACTGCCTGCTGGGCTCGCGCCGGGAGGCCGTCCGATGATCGCCGAACCGGGTTTGCGATGGATTCTCACCGTGTTGTTCGCCGCGGCCGGGGCGTTCTGCCTGTACCGATGCGTGCGGCGGCCGGTCTTGAGCGGACGAGTCGCGGACGCGCTGCACGCGGCGATGTGCGCCGGGATGGTCACGATGGCCTGGCCGGCGACGATGACTTTCGCGCGGCTGCCCCAGGTCGTGCTGTTCGCGGCGGCAGCCGGATGGTTCGCGGTGAGCACGGCGCTGGGATTCGGGCACGGACGCCTGCCGGGAGCGCACCACGCGCTGATGATGGCCGGGATGGCGTGGATGGCGTTCGCGATGCCGTCGGCCATGGCGGGAATGACGATGTCCGCGACGGCGATGGGCGGCGAGCACGCCGGGATGGACATGGGCGGCGCCGGGATGACCATGACCGGGCACGCTCCGGCGCACGTGGTGGTCGTCGCGGCGGTGCTGGCGGTGGTTTTCCTGGTCGCGGGGATCGGATGGCTCGCCCGGGCGATCGATCACGCCCGGACGGTCGCCCGGCCTGGGCGGCGGGAGATCGGGCTGGCGATGGAAGGCGTGATGAGCTTGGGGATGGCGGTGATGGCGGTGGCGATGATCTGAGCTGGTCGGTGTCGGGGCGCTGGTGCCTGGGGCCGACGTGGGTTTGGCGCGGCTGAGAGTTCGGGTGGGCTGTCCTTGTTCGGCACGTCGTTTTCCGGGGCTGTCGCGGATTTGGCTGGCGTGCCTAGGGCAGATCGTGCGGGCCTGTTCTGGTGGTGGCGTTGCTAGAGGCGGGCTGGTCGCGCGTCACGGGTTTGCCTTGGGCTGCGCGGAGCCTGGTAGCCCAAGGCGGATCTTTGGCGGGGCAGGTCTGGCGCGGCGGGTTGTTTCAGGCTGCGCGGCCGTCTTCCGGATGTGCGATGGCGCGCGTTCCCGGCCGTGTGAGCTGTCTGGGCCGGGATTTCCGAGCGGGTGTCAGGCGGCGCGGTGCCGTCCGGTCGGGCGTTGGGAATCGCGGCCGCGCTTCGGGTGCGGGCGGACCAGGGCGAGCGCGCCGTGGGCCGTGACGGTGGTCTGGTCCGGGTCGCCGGCGGTGTCGGCGAGGTCCGGGCCGGGCTGGTGCCGGAGCCGGTGCTGCCGGTGGACCGCGTAGAGCAGCGCCAGTCCGACGACGAGGAAGACGTGCGACAGCACCCGGGCGACGGTCACCCGGTCGCCGATCAGGTCGCTGGTCGTGAGCACCGCGAGGACGAGCACGAATCCGGTGATCATCGGCAGCTGGCCGGCCGCGGCGCGGGTCCGCAGCGCGGCCCACAGCAGCCCGACGCCGACCGCGAGGTTCCAGGCCGCGCTTTCGTTGATGAGGTGGCCTTCCATGAACCCGCCGCCGTGGGCGTTGTCCATGCCGAGCAGCTGTGCGAACGCCAGCCCGCACTGGACCAGCCCGACCAGCCCCAGCGCGACCCGCAGCCCCCATTTTTCGCGGGGCGGGGGCGGGGTTTCGGCGAGGATCCGGTCGGTGAGGTCGGGCACCTCGGGCGCACTGCGGACCAGCAGGCTACGGCGCAGCGTCGCGCTCCGCTCGTACCAGCTCCGGCAGGACGCGCAGGTCTCGAGATGCTGGTCGACCTGCGGTTCGGGCAGCGGACCCGCTTCGCCGTCGAGCCGCGCGGACAGCGCTTCGCGGAAGATTTCACAGCTCACGTCTGTCATAGTCGCTCGCAGCGGCGTCCGGGTTCCCGGCGGGTTCGGCGATTTTTCCCGGGGCTGGTCACGGAACCGCCCCCGGCAGGCATGGACTACCGTGAGGTCCGTGTCCACCGGCCGCGACCACGACGACGAGCGGATCACCGCGCTGGCCCTCGCCGCCGGCCGCGGCGACCGCGCCGCTTTGGAAGCCTGGGTCCGCGCGACGCAGGCCGACGCGTGGCGGTTCCTGGCCCACCGCACCAGCCCGGCCGAAGCGGACGACCTCACCCAGGAAACGTACCTGCGCGCGTTCGGCTCGCTGCCGCGGTTCGCGGGCCGGTCGTCGTCGCGGACGTGGCTGCTGTCCATCGCCCGCCGGGTCGTCGTCGACCGCATCCGGGCGCGCTCGGTCCGCCCCCGCGAATCCACGACGGCCGACTGGCAGCGCGCGGCCGAAGAACAATCGGCCCGGACGCGCACGGCGGGCTTCGAGGACCTGATCGAACTCGGCCTGCTGCTCGACACCCTCGACGAGGACCGCCGCGAAGCCCTGGTGCTGACCCAGTTCCTCGGCCTGTCGTACGCGGAGGCGGCCGAGGTGTGCGGCTGCCCGGTCGGGACGGTGCGGTCGCGGGTGTCCCGCGCCCGTGACGATCTGCTGCGTGCTCAGGAGGAGAGCGACACCGCGATGTGATGCGGGGGTTGGGTGGTTGGTGGTCGTTCGGCGGCCAGGCGGATGCTTTGGCTGTTCGGGTGGGTTGCTGCTCGGGGCAGGCGGATCTCTTGGTGACTGGGCGGGGCGTTGCTCGCGTCGGATGACAAGCGGAGAGCCAGAAGCAGTCGGTCCGGCGCCCGCTAATGCCCGGGAACTAGAGTCGGAACCGCCGTTTCCGCAACTCGCTGGTGCCGAGAGCCGAGAGCCGAGAGCCGCCGACCCGGCAGCCCGCTGTCCCCGGCGCTCGATCACGACCGTGACCCAGATCGCGGGAACTAGCCGCCGCTTCCGCCCGACCACTCTGCTGTGCGCACTATTCCGGCCCCGCACCGGCGGGGTTTGCTTGCCGCCGCCGGTATTGCCGCGGTGGTTGTCGTGGTGGCGGTCGCGGCGGCGGGCGATGTCTACGCCGTGGTCGGCAATCCGGCTCCCGGTTCGCTGACGTCCGTGGGCACCTCCTTGCTCAGGTTGGTCGCCGACGCGGCCGGGGTGGTCTGCGTCGGGGCGCTTGTGTTCGCGGCGTTTCTGAGCCCGCCGGGCGAATCGGGGCGGCTCTCCCCGGACGGGTACGCGGCGACCCGCACCGCGGCGGGGGCTGCGGGCGTCTGGGCGCTCGCAGCCGCGGTGCTGGTGCCGTTCGACGCGGCTGACGCATCCGGGCGACCGGTTTCCGAGGCGTTGCATCTGGCGAATCTCACCGTCCTCGTTGACGCCATGGAGGAACCCAAGGCGTGGCTCTGCGTCCTGGCGGTGGCAACGGTGGTGGCGATCGGCGTCTGGCGCACGTTGACCTGGCGCACCACGGTGTTATGGCTAGGTCTCGCCGTCATCGGGTTGCTGCCGCGGGCGATCGCTGGGCACGTTTCCATCGGTGCGTGGCACGACCTGGCCACGAATGCCTTGGTGTGGCACGTGATCGCGGCAGCGGTGTGGACCGGGGCCCTGGTCGCGCTGCTGATCCACGTCCGCGGTTCGGGCTCGGCGCGAGAGGTGGCGCTCCGTCGGTATCGGCGGGTGGCGACGTGGTGTCTCGTCGTGCTCGTCGCGTCCGGGACAGTCGACGGTCTCGCACTTGCTCGTCCGGACGGATTACTTACCAGCTATGGCTTGCTCCTCGGGGTGAAGGTCGTGATCACGGCAGTGTTGGCGGTGCTGATCGCCGTCGCGCGCCGCCGGTGCGGCAGCGGGGCGGCAGCTCTCGTGGCGGAGGTTGTGGTGCTGGCCGGGGCGATGGGCGTCTCGGCCGGATTGGCGCATCTGGTGCCGCCGGCGTTCGTGAACGATCCGGCGACCGTCGGCGAGACTGTGCTCGGCTACGACCTGCCTGACCCTCCGACGTTCGCCCGGCTTTTTCTCGATTGGCGGCCGGACTTGCTGCTCCGTGTCGTGGCAATACTCGCCGTCGTGGCCTACGCGGCCGGGGTGCGCCGTCTGCGCAGCCGCGGCGACGAGTGGCCGCGCGGCCGGTTCTGGGCGTGGACGTGCGGCTGGGCGACGGTGCTGATCGCGACGTCGTCCGGCTTGGGCAAGTACTCGTCCGGAACCTTCAGCCTGCACATGGTCATCCACATGACGCTGGCGATGCTCGCCCCGGTGCTGCTCGTGCTCGGCGGACCGGTGACCCTCGCACTGCGCGCTTCGCCGGTGGCGGGCAAGGGACCGGACGGCCCGCGCGAGTGGCTGGTGGCGCTGCTGCACTCGCGGTTCACGCGCCTGGTCGCGCACCCGCTGGTGGCGTCGGTGGTGTTCGTCGGCTCGTACTACGCGCTGTACTTTTCGGGCCTGTTCGGCGAGGCGATGCGCTACCACTGGGCGCACCAGCTGATGAACCTCCATTTCCTCGTGTCCGGCTACGTTTTCTTCTGGCTGGTGATCGGCCTCGACCGCCCGCCGCGTTCGCTGCCGCACCTCGCGCGGCTCGGCATGATGTTCGCGGTGATGCCGTTCCACGCGTTCTTCGGAGTGATCCTGATGAACAAGCAGACGGTGATCGCCGAAACGTTCTACCGCTACCTGTCCCTGCCGTGGATGCCCGACCTCCTTTCCGATCAGCGCTTGGGCGGCGGCATCGCCTGGGCCACCGGGGAAATCCCGATGATTGTGGTCGTCGTGGCGCTGCTGGTGCAGTGGGGCCGCCACGACGACCGCGAAGCCGCCCGGCTGGACCGCCGCTTCGACCAAGGCGAGGACGACGATTTCGCCGCCTACAACGCGATGCTCGCCAACCTGGCGACCAGAAGGCAGTAGCCGTCGGGCGGCGAAGTTGCGGCGATCTCGTTGTGCCAAGCCGGGTTCCTTCGCTAAACCACGGCAGTCACCACCTTGTCCAAGGAACCTCCCTTGACGTCGTCGACGAGAACTTTCAATTGCGCCAAGCTCATCTGCACTCGCTGCCCGAAGTCGTCGGTCAGCACGACGCGGCGCTCCGGCGGGGCGGCCTCGTCGAGGAACAGCTCCGGGCAGCCGCAGTCGCAGTTGCCGCAGAATGTGGTCACGTGCTGGAGATTGCCTGACGCGGCAAGGGTTTCGGACATTGTCGCTCCTGTCTGGTCGGGTCGGGTCGGACACTGCCACCATCCGGATAGTCGTCAGAACGAGGCGAAAGGTTCCCAAGTCACCCGAAGGAGTGGCGGCGGAAAAACCGGCGTAGGATGGAAATCAGTCCGCCTTCCCGGAGCCGGCACTGCCACCGCCTCGTGCCCGTCCTGGAATCCGGAGAACCATGTCCACGCAGACCGCCGCCCCCGCGGCGACCCCGACCCGTCACCTCGATCTCGCCGTCGGCGGGATGACCTGTGCTGCTTGCGCGGCGCGCGTCGAGCGTTCCCTCGGCAAGCTCGGCGGCGTGCGCGCCACGGTGAATTACGCGACCGAACGCGCGAGCGTCCACTATCCGGCCGACCTCGACCCCGCCTCGCTGATCGCGACGATCGAGCGGGCGGGCTACACCGCGACCGTCCGCGGCGAAACGAGCCCGGAAAACCGCGACGCGCGGGTTCGCGATCTGCGCCGCCGGCTGATCGTGGCCGCGGTGCTGGCTGTTCCGCTCGGCAATCTGTCGATCACGCTCGCGCTCGTGCCGTCGCTGCGATTCCCGTTGTGGGAGCTGGTGTGCCTGCTGCTCGCGACCCCGGTGGTCTTCTGGTCGGCGGCGCCGTTCCACCGGGCCGCACTGCGCAATCTGCGGCATCGATCGTCCAGTATGGACACGCTGGTTTCCTTGGGTGTGCTGGCGTCCTACCTGTGGTCGGCGGCCTCGGTGCTGATCGGCTCGGGCAGCGAGGCGGGTTACTGGATCGGATTCGGCGCGACCGCACCGGGCGCGGATTCGGTGTACCTCGACGTCGCGGCCGGAGTGACGACGTTCCTGCTCGCCGGGCGGTACTTCGAGGCGCGGTCCCGGCGAGGCGCGGCGGACCTGCTCGGCGCGCTGGACGCGCTGGCGGCGAAGGACGTGCGGATTCTGCGCGCGGACGGCGAAGTGCTGGCCGGAATCGGCGAACTGGCGGTCGGCGACCGGTTCGCGGTGCGGCCGGGGGAGAAGATCGCCGCTGACGGAACGGTCGACAGCGGTCTGTCCACAGTGGACGTCAGCGCCATCACTGGGGAACCGGTCCCGGCAGAGGTCGGGCCGGGAAACCGGGTGATCGGCGGGAGTATCAACCTGAACGGCCGGCTGGTGGTGCGCGCGGAGGCGGTCGGGGCGCGGTCGCAGCTGGCGCAGATGAGTGCGCTGGCCGAGCGCGCGCAGGAGCGGAAGGCGGCGGTGCAGCGGCTGGCCGACCGGGTGTGCGCGGTGTTCGTCCCGGTGGTTTCGGCGCTGGCGGTGCTGACCCTCGCGGGCTGGCTGCTCACCGGGAACCCAGTCCGCGACGCGTTCGGCGCGGCGGTGTCCGTGCTGATCATCGCGTGCCCGTGCGCGTTGGGGCTCGCGACACCGACTGCCTTGATGGTCGGCGTCGGGCGGGGTGCGCAGCTCGGGATTCTCGTGAAGGGGCCGGACGCGCTCGAGGCGAGTCGTACGGTCGACACCGTCGTGCTGGACAAGACCGGCACGGTGACTCAGGGGCGGATGACTCTCGTTGAGACCCAGGCGTTCGGGTCGTTCTCGCCGCCGGAAGCGCTTCGTCTCGCAGCCGCGGTGGAAGCTTCGTCCGAACATCCGATCGCGGCAGCGATTGTCGCCGGTGGGCCGGAGGTTCTTCCGGCAGTCGCCGAGTTCGAGGCATTGCCTGGGCTGGGGGCGCGCGGCGTGGTCGAGGGAACAGCCGTCGTGGTCGGGCGGCCGAGACTGCTCGTCGACGAAGGGGTTTCGATCGGTCAGGGGGTCGAGGCCGCGGTGGCGTCGGCGGAGGCTGGCGGGTCGACCGTTGTGCTCGTGGCGGCGGCAGGAGAGGTCGCGGGCATGCTCGTAGTGCGGGACGAGGTGAAACCGTCGGCGTCGGCGGCGGTCGCGCAGTTGCATCGGCTGGGGCTGAAAACGGTTCTGCTGACCGGCGACAACGAGGTGACCGCCCAGGCGGTCGCCGCGGAGGTCGGGATCCCCGAGGTGCTCGCCGGGGTCTTGCCGAGCGAGAAGGCGGCGGCGGTGGCGGCGTTGCAGCGCAAGGGACACCGGGTGGCGATGGTCGGCGACGGAGTGAACGACGCTCCGGCTCTGGCGACCGCCGACCTCGGGCTGGCCGTCGCCGAGGGAACCGATCTGGCTCTGCGGTCGGCCGACATCATCCTGGTCCGCGACGACCTGTCGGTGCTGCCGGACGCGATCCGGCTCGCGCAGCGGACCTTGCGCACCATCCGGGGCAATCTCGTCTGGGCGTTCGGATACAACGTTGCCGCGCTGCCGCTCGCCGCGTGCGGGCTGTTGAACCCGCTGATCGCGGGGGCCGCGATGTCGCTGTCGTCGGTGCTGGTGGTGGCCAACAGCCTGCGGTTGCGGAACTTCCTGCCCAGCCGCTGAACGAGAGGTGGGCGGGATCACCCTGGTCGACCGTCACTCGATTAGGTTAGGTTTGCCTAATCAGTCGGCGACGGAGGGTGAGGTGCGCGGTGACGCGGGACGCGGAAGCCGGGATCGAAGGGCGGATCGCGCTGGTCACCGGCGGTGCGCGCGGAATCGGGGCGGCCGTCGTGGAGGCGCTCGCGCGGGCCGGTGCCGTGGTGGCCGCGGTGGACATCGACGAGGAGGGGCTGCGGGAGGTTGCCGCGCGGGACTACGGCGCGGGGCCGGGTCCGGTGCCTGCCGCGGGTGCTTCGGACGGTGGAGCGGTTGCCGTTGCCGCGCCGGGTTCTGTTGCAGCGGGCGCGTCGGAGAGTCGTGCTGGTGGGCGACTTTCGGAGAGCGCCCTGGCGAGGGCTTCCGTGGGTGGCGGTATCGCGCGAAATTCAGGCGATGTGCCAGCGGGCGGGGTGACGAGCGGCGGCGATTCCGCGCGCCTGTCGGCCGATTCGGCGGCAGGGGCGCGCCCGGGTCGTGGTGCGGCGCAGGCGGGTGCGGAGGCGGCGCGGGCTCGTGCGGAGTTCGGTGCCGAACTCCCGGTTGATGCCGCGCTGCCGGTCGGCGCGAACGCCGGGCGGGTGGTGCCGTTCGTCGCGGATGTCGGCGATCCGGGGGCGGTCGTGCGGGTCGTGGCGGACGTCGAGCGGGAGCTGGGGCCGATCGGGATCGGGGTGTCCGTCGCGGGGGTGTTGCGGCCGGGGTCGGTCGGCGAGACCAGCGACGAGGACTGGGCGGCGACGTTCGCGGTCAACTCGACCGGGGTTTTCACTGTGCTGCGCGAGATCTCCCGGCGGATGCAGCCGCGGGGGAGCGGCGCGCTCGTCACTGTGGGGTCGAACGCGGCCGGTGTCCCGCGCACCGGGATGGCCGCCTACGCGGCTTCGAAGGCGGCGGCGACCATGCTCACCCGCTGTCTCGGCCTGGAACTCGCCGGTTCGGGGATCCGGTGCAACATCGTCTCGCCGGGTTCGACCGACACCGACATGCAACGTCTACTGTGGACGGACGATTCCGGCGAAGCCCGGGTGATCGCGGGGAATCCGGAGCAATTCCGCGTCGGGATCCCGCTCGGCCGGATCGCCGATCCGGCGGACATCGCGGACGCGGTGCTGTTCCTCGCGTCCGACCGGGCGCGGCACATCACCATGCAGAACCTCTATGTCGACGGCGGCGCCACGCTTCGCGCGTGATCCGGGTCGACCCGCCGGGCGGCTTTTCCTTTTCGTCCGGGTACGTTAGTGTCCATTAGGTTAGGCTAACCGAACAGTCGACGTCCGGGCCTGCGCGAGGAACGGACGAGGGCGGCTCGGCCGCCTGCGCGTGTGCGAAAGGGAATTCACCTCGTGTCCTCACCTGCTCCGGCCCGTCCGCGGCCGGTCCACCGGGCGGCGGATCTCCTGGCCGCGTACCTGCCGGGGTCGTTCTACTACTCGTCGGCCCGCGGGGTGCTGCTCGCCGACGGGGTGCACGCGCACGTCCGCGGCACGCCCGGCAACCGGGCCGCGGCCGCTGCCGAGGCGCTGGAAGCCGCGGTGCTGGCGGGGGTCGCGAATCCGGTCGTGGCCGGAGCGATCGGATTCCGGCCGGACTCCGGGAGCAGCCTGATCGTGCCCGCGGTGGTGCGCCGGGCCGGGGCGCCGGGCGACGAGGCCGCGCGGGCGGCGGACTCCGGGGAGCGGCCAGCCGCGGGTTCCCTGACCGGATCCCGCAGCGGTTCAAGCCCCGAAGGCTCCGACGGCCCCGAAGATCCCGAAGGCCCGGGCCCTGAAGGTCCCGAAAACACCGCAACACCATTGCCAGACGGCCAAACCCCCTGGACCGTAATCCCTCGCCCGGCACCCGAGGTCTACGCCGAGAGCGTCCGCCGTGCGGTCGACCTCATCGCCGACGGGGAACTCCGCAAGGTCGTTCTCGCCCGAGCGCTGGATCTCGTGGGAGAGCAAGGCGTCTCCGTCCGGCAACTGCTCCGCAACCTCGTCGTGGCGGACCCCGCGGCGCACGCCTTCGCCGTCGACGTCAGCGCGCCCGGGGACCCGGCGCCGCGCACGCTCGTCGGGGCAAGTCCTGAGCTGCTTGTTTCCCGCAAAGGCACTGTGGTGACCGCGAATCCGCTCGCCGGGTCGCGACGGCGCACCGGAGACCCCGCCCAGGACGCGCAAGCGATTGCCGAGCTGCGAGTGTCCGAAAAGGACCTCAACGAACACGCTCTCGTCGCCGCGCAGGTCGCGGAGGTGCTGGGGCGCTACTGCACCGAACTGGACGTTCCGGAAGAACCGGAAGTGATCGGCACGCCGACGATGTGGCACCTTTCGACCCGGATCACCGGGCGGGTCGGCCCAGGCGGGCCGTCTTCGCTGGAATTGGCCGAAGCACTGCATCCGACGCCTGCGGTGTGCGGCGTTCCGGTCGGCCTGGCGCGCGACACGATCGCGCGGTTGGAGCCCGAGGACCGCGGCTATTACGCGGGGCTGGTCGGCTGGACCGACCTCTCTGGGGACGGCGAATGGGTGGTCACGATCCGGTGCGCCGAGGTGTCCGGCAGGACCGCGCGGCTGTTCGCGGGGGCGGGCGTCGTCGCCGGGTCTGATCCGGCCGCGGAATTGGCCGAGACCAGTGCGAAGTTCGGGACGCTGCTGCGTGCGCTGGGCGCGGAGGGGGTCGCATGAGCTTGTGGCCGGAGGAAACCGCGGCGAGGTACCGGGCCAGCGGGTACTGGCGCGGGCAGACGTTCGGGGCGTTGCTGACGTCGCTCAAAGACGCGTACGCGGACCGGACGGCGGTGGTCGGCGAGGAGCAGCGCTGGACGTTCGCCGAGCTGGACGAGCGGGCGCATCGGCTGGCGGCGGGGTTCGTCGCGAACGGGCTCGGGCAGGGTGACCGGGTGGTCGTGCAGTTGCCGAACATTCCGGAGTTCGTGTCGGTCGTTTTCGGGCTGTGGCGGGCCGGTGCGGTGCCGGTGTTCGCGTTGCCCGCGCATCGGGACAGCGAGTTGCGGCACTTCGCGGAGCAGAGCGACGCGAAAGCGATCCTCACCGTGGGGAAGCACGCTGGGCACGATCACGCGAAGATGGCGCGTGAGGTCGCGGAGCACCAGAAAGTCCTTGTCGTCGGGGAGCCGGAGTTCGCGGAGCTGGCGGCGACCGCACCGCAGGAGCTGCCGGAGCCGGACTCGGAAGGAATAGCGTTTCTTCAGCTGTCCGGCGGAAGCACCGGGCTGCCGAAGCTGATTCCGCGCACGCACGACGATTACCTTTACAGCGTCCGGGAAAGCGCGCGGATTTGCGGGCTGCGGAAGGAAAGCGTTTATCTCGCCGCGCTGCCGGTCGCGCATAATTTCCCGCTCAGCTCGCCGGGTCTGCTCGGCGCGTTGCACGCGGGCGCGGCCACGGTGCTGGCTCTCCGGCCGGACGCCGACACCGCGTTCCGGCTGATCGAGGCCGAAGGGGTCACGATCAGCGGGGTCGTCCCGCCGCTGGCGGCGGCCTGGGTGCAGACGGCGGCGCGCACCGGCCGCGATCTGTCCTCTTTGGACGTTCTGCTCGTCGGCGGGGCGAAATGCGGCCGGGAACTCGCCGAACGCGTCGGCCCTGCGCTGGGGTGCCAGTTGCAGCAGGTGTTCGGCATGGCCGAGGGACTGGTCTGCTACACCCGGCTGGACGATCCGGAGGACCTCGTGCTGAGCACGCAGGGGCGGCCGATCTCGCCGGACGACGAGGTGCGCGTCGTGAATCCGGACGATCCGCTGGCGGCGTCGGACGATCTGGTCGAACCGGGCGAGGTGGGCGCGCTGCTCACCCGCGGGCCGTACACGATCCGCGGCTACTACAACGCGGCCGAGCACAACAAGACCGCGTTCACCGAGGACGGCTTCTACCGGACCGGAGATCTGGTGCGGCGGAGGGAATCCGGGCATCTCGAGGTCGTCGGGCGGGCGAAGGAGCAGATCAACCGCGGCGGCGAGAAGGTCGCGGCGGAAGAGGTCGAGAACCACCTGATGGCGCATCCGGGGGTGCTCGACGCCGCGGTCGTCGCGGTGCCCGACGAGTACCTCGGCGAGCGGACCTGCGCGTACGTCGTCCCGGCCGACGGGGCCCAGCCGAGCGCGGCGGAACTGCGCCGGTTCGTGCGCGGGCGCGGGGTGGCCGCGTTCAAGGTGCCGGACCTGGTGGAGGTGGTCGGGGAGTTCCCGGTCACCGGCGTCGGCAAGACCAGCAAACGCGAACTGCGGGCGGCACTGGCCGCCCTGGCGAAGGAGAGGTGAGGCGTGTCCCTGCCGAAGATCCGGGCGTACCCGCTGCCGACGGCGGCGGACCTGCCCGACGGACGGGTGCAGTGGCGGCCCGACCCGGCGCGGGCGGCTCTGCTCGTGCACGACGTCCAGCGGTATTTCCTTGCCCCCTATGAGGGTTCGCCGATTCCGGAGATGGTCGCGAACATCGCGGAGCTGGCGGAAAAGGCGAGAAGCTGGGGCATGCCGGTGTTCTACACCGCGCAGCCGGGCAAGCAGCCCGCCGCCGATCGCGGCCTGCTCACCGAATTCTGGGGCGACGGCATCGGCGCGGTGATCGACGACGACCCGCGCGCCGCGGACATCGTCGACGAGCTAGCTCCGCAGCCGGTCGACACTGTGCTGGACAAATGGCGCTACAGCGCCTTCCAACGCAGCACTTTCCGCGAGCAGCTCGGCGACCGCGACCAGCTGCTGATCACCGGCGTGTACGCGCACATCGGCTGCCAGGCCACGGCGGTCGAGGCGTTCATGCGCGACGTCCGGCCGTTCCTGATCAGCGACGCGGTCGCGGACTTCGACCGCTCCCGGCACGACCAGGCGTGCGAGTACGTCGCGCAACGCTGCGGCGTCGTCACCACCACCGCCGACGCGCTCGCCGCGCTGTCGGCGCCGATTCCCGCAGGAGCACCTCGATGAGCACCCCCGGACTGACTGCCGACCAGGTCAACGCCGACGTCGCCGAACTGCTCGGCTGCGGACTCGACGAGCTGACCCCGGACACCGATCTCGCCGACCTCGGCCTCGATTCGATGCGGATCATGAGCCTGGTCGAGAAGTGGCGCGGCGCGGGCGCGGCGCAGCTGGAGTTCGCCGACCTCGCCGAGGACCCGCGGCTCGGGCACTGGACGAAGCTCCTCACCGGCGGCGCGCAGTGAGCCGGGACGCGCACCGGCACCGCCACACCGCCCGGATCGCGGAGGTCCGCGCGGGCCGTCAGGCCGAGAAAGTGCCCTACCCCATCCGGATCCGGCGCGCGGAGGTCGTGCGGACCAGCGCGGTCGGCTCCGGGCTGCTGCGCGTCACCCTCGGCGGGCCGGGCACGGCCGGGTTCGAGGCGCATTCGCCGGACGAGCACGTGAAGATCCTCTTCCCGGACGCGGACGGCGAGCTGCGGCTGCCCGAAGCGAACGGGGACATGCTCCGCTGGCCGAAGCCGTCGCCGGTCTCGCGCGAGTACACCGTCCGCCGCTACGACCCCGCGTCCGGCGAGCTGGACCTCGACGTCGCCCTGCACGACGGCGGTCTCGGCTCGGACTGGGCGCGTGCGGTGCGGCCGGGCGAGGCCGTGCACGTCGCCGGTCCGCCGGGCGGGCTGATCGTGCCGCACAACTACGACCGCTACCTGCTCGCCGGCGACATCACGGCACTGCCCGCGTTGGCGCGCTGGCTGGAGGAACTGCCGCGGACCGCGGCGGGCTGGGCGTTCGCCGAGATCGCCGACGCGAGCGAGCAGATCGACCTCGACGCTCCGGACGGCGTTGAGGTCCATTGGCTGCACCGAGGTCCCGGCAAACCGCCTGGCAGCGTTGAGCTTCTCGCCGACGCCGTGCGCGAAGTCAAAGTGCCTGAGGGCGAACGGCTTTACGCGTGGGTCGCCGGAGAAGCGGGCGCGATCAAACCGCTGCGCCGCTGGCTGCGCGACGACCTCGGGCTCGCCCGCGAGGACTACGACGTGACCGGCTACTGGAAACGCGGCGTCGCGGACTTCGACGACGAGCACGACCACTGATCCATCAGAACAGCAAGGACCCTCGCATGACCGTCACCCGAACCACCCGTCTCGCCGCCGCGGCCCTCGCGGTCGCCCTCACCGTCGTCGCGGGCTGCGGCTCCGGCGACGCGCAGAGCGGCGGGAGCGACGCCCCGACCCGTGCCTTCGCCGCCGACAACGGCGAAATCAAGATCCCGGTCAAGCCGAAGCGCGTGATCGCGACCGGCTACGCCGTTCCGGCGCTGCTGGAGGCGAAGGCTCCGCTCGTCGGGATCTCGACGTGGAAGCGCGGCCTGCCGATGATGACGACCGAGGACCGCAAGAAGTACGACGAGCTGCCGAAGGTCGCGGGCGAGCAGGCTGCCGAGACGAACTACGAGGCGATCGCGCAGGCGGATCCGGACCTGATCGTGATCGGCGTGCCGAAGCCGGTGCTCGCGGACATCGACGTCAAGCGGCTGCAGGAGATCGCGCCGGTCGTGGCGATCGGGCCGTCGGTGCCGTCGGCGTGGCGGGAGCTGTCGCGCAAGCAGTCCGACGCGGCGGGTGCGCTGGCCGGGTTCGACGCCGCGCGCCAGGAGTACGAGGCGAAGGCGAACCAGCTCAAGGAGAAATACAAAGCTGTGCTGCCGCAGCTGAAACTGGGCCACGTCGGCGCGTACGGCGAGGTCGCGAAGGGCAACTTCCAGCGCGAGTTCAAGGATTCCTGGGGCACCAACGTCGCGCAGGACCTCGGCGCGAACTACTTCGGCCAGGTGAAGGTCAAGGGCGGCGGCTCGAAGGACGTCAGCGAGTACCCGTCGATCGAGGAACTGCCGACCGCGTTCGCGCAGGCGGACGCGATCACCTACTCGGTGAAGCCGGACGGCTCGGTGCCGCCCGCGGTGAAGTACGTGCTCGATTCGCCGCTGTGGAAGGAACTTCCCGCGGTGAAGGCGGGCAAGACGTTCGCCTTCCGCTACACCGAAGCGGCCACCTACCGGGCGGCGATGAAGACGCTGGACGCGGTGGACCAGGCGTTCGCGCCGCTGCTGAAGAAGTGACCGCGCGCAGCCGGACCGCGCTGCTGGCCGCCGCCGTCGTCCTGCTGGCGGCGGTGGCCGTGGTCAGCGTGGGCGTCGGCGCGCACGGCATCGCGCCGGCGGAGGTGCTCCAGGCACTCTTCGGGCACGGCGATCCGGCCGACCAGGCGGTGGTGCGCGACGTCCGGGCGCCGCGGGCGTTGCTGGCGGTCGGCGTCGGCGCGGCGCTGGCCGTGGCCGGGGTGCTGGTCCAGGTGCTGTCGCGGAATCCGCTGGCCGAACCCGGCGTGCTCGGCGTGACCGCCGGGGCGGGGTTCGCCATCACGATCGGTTCCGCGCTCGGCATCGCCGTTTCGGCGTCCGGGGAACTGCTGTTCGCCGTGCTCGGCGCGGTGCTGGCGACCCTGCTCGTGTATGCGGTCGGCCGGCGGTCTCCGTTGCGGATGGTGCTGACCGGCACCGCGCTGACGTTCGTGCTCAGCGGTGTTTCGCTCGGGCTGCGGCTTTTGCTGCCGGACACTTTCGACCGGTACCGCTTCTGGGCCGTCGGTTCGCTGGCCGGACGGGAGCAGGCTCCGCTGACGGTGCCGCTGGTCGTGATCGCGGTGAGCGTGCTCGCTGCGTTCCTGTTGAGCCGTCAGCTGAACGCGCTCGCGCTTGGTGACACTGTCGCGCACACGCTCGGCGCGCGCGTGGCTCGAATTCGTGCGGTGACGCTGTTGCTGATCACCTTGCTGGCCGGGGCGGCGACCGCGGTGGCCGGCCCGATTCTGTTCGTCGGCCTGATCGTGCCGCATCTCGCGCGGCGCGCGGCGGGCGCGTCGGTGCCATGGCTGACCGCGTTCGCGGTGGTGCTGGGCCCGATTCTGCTGCTGGTGTCGGACATCGGCTCGCGCGTGCTGCTGCCGACCGGCGAGGTGCCGGTCGCGATCGTGACGGCGTTCGTCGGCGGCCCGGTGCTGATCTGGGCGGTCCGCAAGTACGGGACGGCCGCCCTATGACCGCGTTCGTGTTCCGCCGCGGGCGGGTTTCGCTGCGGGTCGAGCGCCGGACCGTCGTTCTCGTCGCTGTGCTCGCCGTCGTGCTCGCCGGGCTCGCGTTGCTGGGGCTTTGCTACGGCGCGGCTTGGGCGAGCCCGGCGCGGGTGTTCGCCGCGCTCGGCGGGTCCGGCGGCGGACCGGGCGTGGTGATCCGCGAATGGCGGCTGCCGCGCGTGGCCGCCGGGCTCGTGTTCGGAGCCGCGCTCGGGCTGGCCGGGGCGGTTTTCCAGAACGTCACGCGGAATCCGCTCGGCAGCCCGGACGTGATCGGGCTCGATTCCGGCGCCTACACCGGCGCGCTGGTCGCGATGACCGTGCTGTCCGGGTCGCCGGCGCAGCTGACGTTCGCGTCGGTGGCCGGCGGGCTGGTCACCGCGGCCGCGGTCTATCTGCTTTCGATGGGCGGCAGCCGTTCCGGGTTGCGGCTGATCGTCATCGGGATCGCGGTCAACGCGATGCTGACCGCGCTGAACTCGTGGATCGTGCTGCGCGCGGACCTGGAAGTGGCGATCGCCGCGGTCGGCTGGAGTGCCGGTTCGCTCAACGGGATCGGCTGGAGCGACGTCGCGGTGCCGTTCGGGGTGCTGGCGGTGCTGTTCGCGGTGCTGGCGACCCGTGCGCCCGCGCTGCACCAGGCGGCGCTCGGCACGGAACTCGCGGTGACGACCGGCGTCCGGCACGAATCCCTGCGGCTGCAGCTGGTCGTGATCGGCGTCGGCTGCACGGCGACGGTCACCGCGGTGGCCGGGCCGATCGCGTTCGTCGCGCTCGCCGCCCCGCAGATCGGCCGCAGGCTCGCCCGCGCGCCCGGCATTCCGCTGCTGCCCGCCGCGCTGATCGGCGCGGTGCTGCTCGCCGGTGCCGATCTCGTCGCGCAGATGCTGCTCGCCCCGGTGTCGCTGCCGGTCGGCGTGGTCAGCACCGCGATCGGCGGCTGCTACCTGATCTGGCTGCTCACCAAGGAGGTGCGGCGGAAGTGACCGCCCGCTTGACCGCGCGGGACCTCACCCTGCGCTACGGCGACCGCGTCGTGTCGACGCAGTTGCGGCTCGACGTGCCCGACCGTGCGTTCACCGCGGTCGTCGGCCCGAACGCGTGCGGCAAATCGACATTGCTGCGCGCGTTCGTCCGGCTGCTCCGGCCGTCGGACGGCGGCGTGACCTTCGACGGCCGCGAGGTCGGGGCGTATCCGGCCAAGGCGCTGGCGCGGGAACTCGGCTTCCTGCCGCAGGATCCGTCCGCGCCGGAGGACGTCCGGGTCCGGCAGCTGGTCGCGCGCGGCCGCTTCCCGCACCAGTCGCTGCTGTCGTCGTGGTCGGCCGAGGACGAGACCGCGGTGGTCGGCGCGATGACCGCGGCCGGGGTCGCCGGGCTGGCCGACCGTCCGGTGCAGGAGCTTTCCGGCGGGCAGCGGCAGCGGGTGTGGATCGCGGTCGTGCTCGCGCAGCGCACGCCGTACCTGCTGCTGGACGAGCCGACGTCGTTCCTCGACATCGCGCACCAGTACCAGGTGCTGGAGCTGCTGAAGCGGCTGCGCGACGAGGGCCGCACGGTGATCGCGGTGCTGCACGACATCAACCAGGCCTGCCGCTACGCCGACCACGTGGTCGCGATGCGCGACGGCCGGGTCGTGGCCGAGGGCGCGCCCGGCGACGTCGTGGACGCCGACCTGATCAAGGAAGTCTTCGACCTGCCGAGCGTCGTGGTGCCCGATCCGGTCACCGGGACGCCGATGGTCGTGCCCGCGCTCTGACCCCGGGAGTCATCACTTGAGCACCGCACTCGCCACCCTCGAGCTGACCAGCGCCCAGCTGGGCATCTGGAACGCGCAGCGGCTGGAACCGGATTCGCCGTACTACTTGGTCGGCGACGTCATCGAGATCTCTGCGATCTCCGGCGGCGCACCGGTCGACCTCGCGGCGCTGGCCGAGGCGATCCGGGCAACCACCGAGGAAGCCGAAAGCCTGCGGCTGCGGGTGCTCGACACCCCGGACGGGCCGCGGCAGGTCGTCTCCGCCGACCCGGTTCCGCTGCCGGAAGTCGTTGACCTGCAAGGGGAACCGGACCCGCTGGCCGCGGCGCACGCCCGGGTCGCGGCGGAGCGGCGGCGGGTGGCCGAGGCGTGCCGCGGGATGCTGGACCGGACGTTGTTCTCCCACCTGATTCTCCGGCTTTCCGGCACCGAAGTGTGGTTCACCCAGCTCGGCCACCACCTGGTGTTCGACGGGTACACCGCGGCGATGCTCGCCCGGCGCACGGCCGCCCGGTACACCGCGGCGGTGCGGGGCGAAGAGGTTCCGGCGTCGACGTTCGGCCGGTTCGCCGATCTCGTCGAAGCCGACCGCGCGTACCGGATGAGCGAGCGTTTCGCGCAGGACCGCGAGTACTGGTGCGATCGGTTCACGCCGATGCCGGAACTGGCCGAGGGCGCGAGCGCGGCCGGGCTGCCGGAAGCGACGTTCACCGCGCGCGCCGAACTCACCGCGGATCAGGTCGCGGGTCTCCGTGAACTGGGGAAGCGGGCGGGGACGACCTGGGGCGACGCGCTGATCGCGTGTTACGCGGCGTTCCTGCACCGGGTGCTCGGGACGGCGGACGTCGTGTTCGCGGTGCCGTTGATGTGCCGCGTTGGGTCGGCGTTGCGCACTCCGGCGATGGCGGTCAACGTGCTGCCGCTGCGGGTGAGCGTGCAGCCGGGGGATCGGCCGGAGGAGCTGACCGCGCGGGTTGCGGAAGCGCTGCGGGAGATGCGCGCGCACCAGCGGTACCGGGGCGAGAATCTGCCGCAGGATCTGGCGGTGCCCGGCGCTGGCGCGTTGCTGCACGGGCGCGGGATCAACCTCAAGGCGTTCGACCTGGAGCTGGCGTTCGGCGAGGCGCGCGGGACGATGCGGAACGTCGCGGGCGGGCCGCCGGAGGACATGGGGCTCAGCGTGCTGCCGACGGCGGGCGGCGGGCTGTTGCTGGGGTTCGAGGTCGACGCGCGGTCGCAGGACCAGGCTGGCGTCGACGCGCAGCTCGCGGCGTTGAAGGCGTTGATCTCAGCGTTCACCGGTGCGGACGCGCCGGTCGTCGGCGGGGTGGACCTGGTGCCGGACGTCGACGCCTTGCTCGCCGAATGGTCGACTCCCGCTGTTTCCGCGCCGGAAGTGCCGGAAAGGGGCCTATAGGGTAAAAGAATAACACAAAAAGCCCAAAACAGAAAAAACGCCCGGGTGGTGGGGGGCG